>CALYBP010000001.1 GCA_944415425.1 uncultured Ruminococcus sp.
CTGAAAAAAGAGAGAATTGATGACGTATGCCGTCCGTGCGGCGGAGATTATAAGTAAAGAAATACACCCCTGCAATTACAGCAGGGGTGTATTTCTCTGTTAGATTTTATGTCAATAGATAGGTTTTAAGAGGATAGATTTTTCAGTTAATTTAATGATACTTATTGATAGTCGCATACATTGACCCATGAAAGTAGAAACTCACGTTCTTCGGGTTTACCCTTTACGGATTGCGAAGCGGCAACAATCGGGAGCCATTCGTTTACATACTGACGTGCAGTATCTGTCTTATCGCAGAAGAGCTTCATATATTTTTCTGCGAGGTCGTCCTGCTTGTTGAGACGGAACAAGAGATATGTTCTTGCGGCGTCAGCCGAGCCGTTGCCCTGCGTTGCGTGCGACCAGTCAAGCACAAACGGAGTACCGTCTGGCGTTATAATAATGTTGCTGGGGTTAAAATCGCCGTGGCAAACCTTTGTATGCTTGGGCATACCCTGCAAACGGGTGTGAAGTTCATATCTTGTTGTAGCGTCAAGATCGGTTTCATCAATTTTTCTGCTCATTTTATCTTTGAGTTTATTGAGCAACGGAGCTTTTTTGTTGAGAATTTCAATTTGAATATCAACAAACAGCTCAAGATATTCGTCCATCTTATCTGGATTTTCCTGCATAAGAGAGGCAAGAGTTTTGCCTTCAATATATGTTGAAACAATAGCCCATTTGCCGTCAATCTTCTTAACTTCTTCAACCTTCGGAATATTAAGTCCTGTTTCCTCAACTCTTGCCTGATTAAGAGCTTCGTTTAAGATGTCTGACTTAGGAAAAGTTTCGTCAAATACCTTAACGGCAAGGTTACCGTCCTTGTAAATAGTTTTGTTTTTTCTTTGAGATAGAACATTATCAAGTTTCATTTATTTTTTCCCCTTTCATATAAGGTGTTGTTGTTTATAGCATATGAAATTTGCTATGGTTATATTATACAATAATAAATTATGTTAGTACAGTAGAAAAACAACAAAAATATCATTAAAAACTTTGGTTATTTAGATAATATAAATAAAGAAAAATTTGCGTTTTGTATAAAAATATAATTATTTTTTGGGCAAGTGGCATAAATTTCTATTGTTTTAATTATTGAAGAGTATATTTAAAAACACAGCTTATTGTGCAAGTTGACAATAATTTAACAAACAACTCATACAAATAAAAACGAGGCACACATCAAGTGTACCCCAATAACCCCTGTTTAATATTTAATTTATCATTAAATGAATAGCTGTTTCCGCTTTTTCTACGATTCGCAAATCATTTTCATATGAACACAACTTGCGTGCCTGCTGAAGATCAACCCAAATGTAGCTGTCAATTTCTTCTTCCTGAATTTTCACATTGTCGGTGAACGCCTGAGCAAGGAAAAAGACAACTCGTTTTCGTATTTTGCCGAACGGACAGTACTCGCTGATTTCTCTGAAACCGTCAAAAATCACAACGTCAAGACCCGTTTCTTCCTTAATTTCACGAAGCGCGGTTTGTTGTTCGTTTTCACCGTACTCTACATGACCCTTGGGAAAACTCCAGTATCTTCCTTTGTTGTTTTTAACAAGCAAAATCTTAGTGTTTTGCTTGGTTTTATAAAAAATTATCGCACCGCAGGATTTTTCGTATAGACAGCTTATTGATTTAAGTGTAACATTTTTTAACCTTTTAAAAAGCTTTCTCAGCTCAGGTTCATAAAAAATTTCCCCCACGGGAGCAACAACGGCTCTTTCTCCGTCAAGTCCTTCAAATTCGGCAACGGCAATGACAATGCCGTCAAAATATTCGGGCAGTTTTCTGCGTGAAACTACATACGCGCTCTTGTTTTGAATATTTGATGAACTGATATAAGCCGAACGCAGATTGCTGCTTATTTTGCCGAAAAGGCTTACTTTTACCTTTTCTGCTATCATACCGTCGCCTCCTTTCGTAAATGTAATATAAAATTATTTAAAAAGATTGCTCATACTGTCAAGCTGAATTTGAGTATTAGCGCTCATTATTCCGTTTAGGAACAGCACTTCGTCTATACCGTTTTCCTTGCAGTATGAAACAAGATTTCCGTTGTAGGAACGAAAATCAATAACATGAACTTCGTCGTAATTATAGGTCAGATAAGGCACAAATGCGTTGCCGTAGCTTTCCTTGACGACGGCAATTTTTTTGCCTTCCTTTGCTTTTTCCGAATCGGAACTTAAAACGGTAAGCGGATTGTCGCCTACAATGAAAACGCCGTATGTCAATGTGCCTGCTTCCGCGTACTGATAGTACGGACTTGTATATGTGCTCACATTACCGTTTGTATCAGTAATTTTCATAGTTACATTATAAGGGAACTCCCAGTAATGCACGGTATCGGTATCAAGACCGGATGCTGTGTTTGAAAATGTACCTGTGAATCCTTCGATTTTTTGTTCGGTGCAGTCATCAAGAGAAAGAACATCAAGACCGTTGGATTTTGCAAACGCGGCGTATGCATAGTAAGCTCCGAGCCCCGTCCAGTGGTGGTCTGACCCAAAGTAAATGTATTCCTCATTATGATCGGCAAGATAATTATAAGCGTTTACGGCGGTAACATTGTCAGATAAATTGGCATAAATACTTTTTATATTTTCAGCCTGAGAGCTTGACGGAGCGTCGCTGTCTTTCAGCCTTTGCGGCAAACCCATCTCCGTGTGGTTCGGAATTACCATATCATAAACCTTAACGCCGCTGAGCTTGTCGGCAAAACCGTTGATTGTATCGGCGTAGTTTTTAGCCCTTTCATCGTCGCTCCCAAACAGCTCAAAAGCCTTTTTGTCCCATACATATATCCCGTATGACATCGTTCCGTTTGTGTTGTCATCAGCAATTTTCGGAGTTTTAAAGTATGCGGGAGAAAGGTCATCCTGCGGAACTTTCGGCGGGGCAGTAGTTGCCTGGACGCCGTTTGAGGGCTTTGTTTCGGTTGAAACAGAGGCGCCGGTCGGTGATGGATTTGAACATCCCCTGAACGCTGACGTCAGCAAAACAATAATCAGTATAATAATAAGTATTCCGCAGCCAACCATAATAATTCGGTTGCGCACTCGCTTTGTGTTCCTTTTGCGCCTTGACGAAGAGCTGTATACCGGACGTCTGTTATATGAAGTCTGCCTGCGCTGAGGCTGACGGCGACGGTAATACCTGCTGTCGTCGTCAAAATTGTCTAAATTATTAAAGTAATCGTAATCACTGCGTTTACTCATATTATTTCTCCTGTACGAAACAATCAAATAGTTTGTTTTATAAACAATTAAGTTTTCTATAAAGTAATTCACAATAATTATACTACATTTACCCCCCTAAAACAATATATATTTACATTTTTTTGACTCAGGGGATTTTTTTGTGAAAGATACAAAGCTATATAGCTTGAATATGCAATTAATTCGTGATAAAATTATAAACAGATGCAAAACTGAAAAAGAGGGATAAAATGGAATATAAATTTTCTGACAGAGTATCTAATCTCAAACCGAGTGCGATAAGAGAAATTTTTAAATATGCCGCCGACCCCGAGGTTGTGTCGCTTTCGGCAGGTAACCCGTCTCCTGAAGCTTTTCCGGCAAAGGAAATTGCGGAAATTTCCGCTGAAATACTAAAAAATAATCCTATTTCCGTATTACAGTACAGCGTGAGTGAGGGATATACCCCCCTTAGAAATACACTTTTAAAGTATATGAAGTCCGAGCATAATACAGGATGTGATACGGACGATATTTTGATTACTTCAGGAGCTCAGCAGGTTATGGATCTTTGCTCAAAAGCGCTTCTAAACGAGGGGGATGTGGTAATTTGTGAGGCGCCCTCGTTTATCGGGTCGCTGAACACCTTCCGCAGCTATAACGCCAAGCTCGTCGGCGTTGAGGTTGAGAGTGACGGTATGAGCGTTGAGGGACTTGAAGAGGCTTTGCAAAACAATCCAAACGCAAAGTTTATATATACAATACCTAATTTTCAGAATCCGTCTTCGGTAACCATGAGCCTTGAAAAAAGGAAGAAAATATACAACCTTGCAAAAAAGTACGGAGTTCTTATTCTTGAGGATAACCCATACGGCGACTTGCGTTACAGCGGCGAGTATGTGCCGAATATAAAGTCACTCGATACGGACGGGGTGGTAATTTACGCCGGTTCGTTCTCAAAAGTTATTTCACCCGGAATGAGAGTTGCATACTGCATTTGCCCAAAACCGCTGTTTCAAAAACTTGTTGTATGCAAGCAAGCGAGCGATGTTCACACTAACATATGGTCGCAGTACATATGTAACGAATTTTTGACAAAGTACGATTTTAATGCGCACCTTGAAAAGCTCCGTGGAATTTACACAAAAAAGGCGGAGTTCTGTATGGATCTTCTTGATAAATACTGCGCTCCCGCAATTTCATACAACAAAATCAACGGCGGATTATTTATCTGGTGCGATTTACCACAAAACATTGATATGCTTGAGTTTTGCAAAAAAGCCGTTGAAAATAAGGTTTGCGTAGTTCCCGGAAACGCATTTTTAACCGATGAAAGCGACGCCTGCAACAGCTTTAGAATTAATTTTTCTACGCCCACAGATGAACAGCTTGAGAAGGGTATAAAAATACTCGGCAAATTAGCCAATAATTGGAACGGATAAATTATAATCCGATACGGAGGAATCAACTTATGGAAAATGAAAAGAAAAAAGAAATTGTGTTTAGTGCGATACAGCCGAGCGGAACAATAACCCTCGGAAATTATCTGGGGGCTATTCGTAACTGGACTGCTATGCAGGATGAATATAACTGTATTTTTGCTCTTGCTGATTTGCATACGATTACCGTTAGGCAGGAGCCTTCTGTAATGAGAAAAAATATACTTGACGCTTACGCTTCGATTATGGCCTGCGGAATTGATGTTGAAAAGAGCATTTTCTTTATACAAAGCCATGTCCACACTCATGCGGAGCTTGCGTGGGCACTCAGCTGTTATACTCAGTTCGGCGAGCTTTCCAGAATGACGCAGTTTAAGGATAAGAGCGCAAAGCATGCCGATAACATAAACGCAGGACTTTTTACCTACCCTGTTCTTATGGCGGCTGATATTCTTCTTTACCAGGCCGATAAGGTTCCGGTAGGAGCAGACCAAAAGCAGCACATTGAAATCACAAGAAACATTGCCGAAAGGTTTAACGGACTTTACGGAAATGTGTTCAAAATTCCCGACGGTTTTATTCCCAAGAACGGTGCAAGAGTAATGAGCTTGCAGGATCCGTCAAAGAAAATGAGTAAGTCTGACGAAAATGTAAACGGATGCGTTCATCTTCTTGACGCACCCGAGGTTATTATGAAAAAGTTTAAGCGTGCGGTTACCGACAGCGAGGCTTGCGTGAGATATGCAGAAGGCAAGGACGGCGTAAATAACCTTATGGCAATTTACAGCGCCGTAACGGGTTTGACATATGAGCAGATTGAGCATGACTTTGACGGAAAGGGCTACGGCGACTTTAAGACTGCCGTGGGAGAAGCTGTTGTAGAAACACTCAGACCTATCCGTGAGCGCTATGAAAAGCTTATAAAGGACAAGACGTATCTTGAGGAATGTTACAGAAAAGCTGATGATATAGCTCTTAAAATCAGCAGCCGCACATTGGGCAAAGTTATGAAAAAAATAGGCTTTATTCTCTGATGTGCCGAAAATACAAAAGTTAACGGCTGTTTCGTTTGAAACAGCCGCTTTTATTTTGGTGATATATTAATTTATGTTATGTCTTTCAGTCGCCGAATGTAATTCCCAATGCTTTTGCGGTTTTAATTTCCTCACAGTCAACGGGAACCGTTTTAAGCTTTCCGGCAATTTCTTCAAGCGGAACCGCAACAACCTTGTTATTATACATAGCAACCATATTTCCGTAGTTTTTATCAATAATAAGTTGAGCCGCAGCTGCGCCGAAGCGTGTTGAAATAACACGGTCAAAAGCATCCGGACTTCCGCCTCTTTGGAAGTGTCCCGGAACGGTAACACGTGTTTCCTGTCCGGTTGCGCTTTCAATTTCTGCGGCTATTTTATAAGAAATAGACGGGTACTGCATCTGGGCAATAGCCGCTTTTTTTTGCTTTTTAGGCAGCGCGGCAAGTTCCTTTGATATAGCGCCCTCCGCCACGGCGAGAATTGAAAAATTTTTGCCGCTTGCCGTGCGTGACTTAATTGTTTTAACGACCGAGTTTATGTCATACGGAATTTCGGGAATAAGTATAATATCGGCGCCTCCTGCGATTCCTGCGTAAAGAGTAAGCCAGCCTACCTTATGTCCCATAACCTCAACAATAAAGACTCTTCCGTGTGAGGTTGCCGTTGTGTGTATGCAGTCGATTACATTTGTCGCAATATCCACAGCGCTTTGAAAACCGAAGGTTATGTCGGTTCCCCAAAGGTCATTGTCTATTGTTTTGGGAAGCGAAACAACATTAAGTCCTTCCTCTCTGAGAAGGTTAGCAGTTTTTTGAGTTCCGTTTCCGCCGAGTATAACAAGGCAGTCAAGATTGAGCTTTTTGTAATTCTTTTTCATAGAAGCGACCTTGTCTACGCTGTTTTCGTCAACAACACGCATAAGTTTAAACGGTTGTCTTGAAGTTCCGAGAATAGTACCTCCCATTGTGAGAATTCCCGAAAAATTTTCCGGTTTCATTCTTTTATATTCGCCGTAAATAAGACCCCTGTATCCGTCGATGATTCCGATGATTTCTACTCCGTCCGTACCGTAGTGATTATAAAGAGTTTTTGCAACCGCCCTGATTGTGGAATTTAATCCCTGACAGTCGCCGCCGCTAGTTAAAATACCTACCCTTTTCATTCCTTTGTATCACCTTTCTTCAGCGGAACAATCGGTGTTCCGACTGTTTTTGCATAGTTTGCGTTCATTGCGTTCTTTTGCACCTTTAAAGCAAGCTTTGAAAAATACTTTTGACAGTTAATACGTTTTTTGCCTCTCTTTTCAACAGGAGTATATGTCATGTCACTGTGTTGCCTGCGGGCGTTTATCGTGTCCTTAAACATAACCGTGACTATTTCGTTAACACGCATTTTTAAGTCTTCGTCCTCCACAGGGAATACCAGCTCAACGCGCTTGTCAAGATTTCTCGGCATCCAATCTGCACTTCCCATATAATACTGGGGATTGCCGTTGTTTTCAAAAATAAATATTCTGCTGTGTTCAAGAAGCTGCCCTACTATCGAAATTACCTTTATATTTTCGCTGAATCCTTTTACCTCAGGAACAAGGCAGCAAATACCTCTGACAATCAGTTCAACCTTAACTCCCGCATTCGAAGCGTCATACAACAGTTTTATTATGTTTGGATCTACAAGCGAGTTTACCTTTGCGGTAATTTTGGCAGGGAGTCCGAGCTTTGCATTTTGAGTTTCGTTTAATATCATTGCCTCAAAAAAGGTTCTCATACCGTTCGGCGCAACTATAAACTTGTTGTATTCCGGCGGGAATGAGTAACCTGTAAGAACGTTAAACAGCGATGAAGCGTCAACGCCGTACTCCTCGCGGCAGGTGAACATACCTATGTCGGTATAAAAGCGTGCCGTACTGTCGTTGTAGTTACCGGTTCCCATATGAAGATAACGTCTTATTCCGTCGTCGTCACGGCGGACAACAAGACAGATTTTACAGTGCGTCTTAAGTCCCGTAAGTCCGTAAATAACATGACAACCTGCTTTTTCAAGTTTGTTTGCCCACTGGATATTATTTTCTTCGTCAAACCGCGCTTTCAGTTCTACAAGCACGGTAACCTGTTTGCCGTTTTCGCATGCTTTTATCAGCGCTGCAACAATAGGCGAGTTTCCGCTTACTCGGTAAAGCGTCTGCTTGATTGCCAGAACCTTTGGGTCAACCGCCGCTTTTTTAACAAAATCAACCACAACATCGAAGCTCTCATACGGATGATGAACAAGGCGGTCTTTCTCACGGATAGCGGCAAAAATATCGTCGTATCCGTAAAATTCCGCAGGCGGATTAACCGGAACAATAGGTTCAAAGCAGAGTTTTTCACAGTTCTTGATTCGTGCAAATTTTGAAAGGAATGTGAGATCAAGAGGTCCGTGCTGATAATAAATCTCGTCCTCGTTTACGTCAAGAGCATCAATCAAAAAGTTCCTTATTTCAACATTGCATTTCTTGCAGAATTCAAGTCTTACCGGTTCTCCTCTTTTTCGCTTTCTGATAGATTTTTTAATTTCAGCCATCAAATCTTCCGTGTCCTCGTCGATGTCAAGGTCGGAATCCCTCGTAATTCTGAAAACATCGTGATCCTTAATATTATAAAGCTCAAAAAGCTCGTTTAGGTGAGCGGCAATTACTTTTTCAAGCAAAATAAAGACTCTGTTTTCTTTTGAGGGAAGTTCAAGGAATCTCGGAAGTATTGAGGGAACCTGAACAACGGCGAAAAATTCATCTTTTTTGCCGTTTGTAAGCCTTACTGCAATATTAAGACTTTTATTTGCAAGCAGGGGAAACGGACGGCTTGTATCAACAGCCATGGGAGTGATTACGGGGAAAACCACTTTTCTGAAATAATCGTTTATAAACGCAAGCTGATCACCGTCAAGCTCCTTGATGTCCTTAAAAACTATTCCGTTTGCCCGCAAGGACGGTATAATAGAGCGATTGTAGCAAATGTACTGCCTTTTTGCAAAATCATGAATTTTTTCCGAAAGTTTGTTCATAACCTCTTTCGGAGTCAGCCCCGAAGGATCCTTTGACTTGATTCCATGATGTATCTGATCAAGCACTCCGGCGACTCTGACCATAAAGAATTCATCAAGGTTTGAAGCTGTTATTGAGAGAAAATTACACCTTTCCATAATAGGATTTTCTTTTTTTACCGCTTCTTCAAGAACCCTTTTGTTAAAATCAATCCAGCTCAGCTCTCTGTTGTTATAGGGGATACCGTCCCACTTTATTGTATTTTTAGTTTTATCGTTTTTCTTTTTATTTTCAGATGCCAAAAAACCACCGCCCGTCTTTATAGTTATATCTCTGTAATATATGATTTGATTAATAAGTTACGGCTATTATACAATAATATCCATAATAATACAATAATAATATGTCTGAAAAAATGATAAATTACACAACTTTTACACAAATTTTATATTGAAAGGGTGACCGCAGACTCAAAGCCTGAGGTCACCCTTATTTTATTGTGTCAGTATTTTTTGTATAGCTGTACAGTCGGACACAGAAATAGTGCCGTCACAATCAACATCAGATATACTTAACTGATTATCACTTAAAGTGATAAGTCGACACAAATATTTTTGAAGAATGGTTGCGTCGGATATAGTAATTATTCCGTCTCCGTCAATATCTCCTATGACGGTGTTTTCCTCGGAACTGTCAGGAACATCTGGTGTGTTTTCGTTAGTCGGTTCTGTGGAGACTGTGGGAACAGTCTCACCGTTAACATCCGGAACCGTCGTCATAGCAGTAGTAGGCTGTATAGTCGGCTGTGTTTCCGTTGCAGAAGCTATATAAATACAATAATCAAGACACACCCAGCCATTTGTTCCGTTATATGATGTGTATCCCCAGTTTGAATCGGTTTTTGTAACGGTAAGTGTAACGCCGTCGGGAATTGCTCCTATTGTGCCGTAGCTTGTCCCGGGACCGCTTCTCATATTGAGGTAATCGTCAACATTTGTCTTGTAAACGCCTGTCGCAGAATCTTCGGCGTCATACGCTTCGCTGATGTATATATAGCCGTCAAAATTCCACCAGCTTGCTCCGCCTGCGTTTTTATCGTCTGTGCT
Organism: uncultured Ruminococcus sp.; assembly: GCA_944415425.1. Lineage (GTDB taxonomy): Bacteria > Bacillota > Clostridia > Oscillospirales > Acutalibacteraceae > Ruminococcoides. The sequence continues at coordinate 9,847 of CALYBP010000001.1, forward strand.
TGCGTAACTGAGATAAAAATTAGTGCCGTTCCAAGCGGAGTTAGAAAATGTGATCTGTCCGTTTTCTATTTTTTCCACTACCGCAACATGACCGCCGCCTCCGTCATAGTGCCAGCAGGCAACCGCGCCCAATTTCGGAGTCTGACCGTAGCTGTAATATCCGTTAGACTTGTTATAGCCGTACCAGTCCTCAGCGTTTCCCCACGAGAGCTTAGGTTCGGTTTTGAGTATTTCATACGCTCTTCCGAAAGCGTAAGCGGTACAGTTTGGCATACCGTATCCCCATTTGTAAAACGGGTTAATATCGCTGTAATAATATTTGTTTGTTGCCGAGGGGGCCGAAAGACGGGGAGTAAAGTTTGTGGCCGCACTCGCAAAAATAGATATAGAAAATACAGTTGTGAAAAGAACGGCAACTGCAATTATTATTGCGTTAATTCTCCTTAAAACAAAAACTCTCAAAATAACATCCTTTCATTAAAATAAAAATAGTTTTCTGCGTATATTTTTTAAAGATTACTATTCTGTAACCTTTGTAGGTAATTTTAACATACAAAAAATAAAAAATCAAAGATTATTTGCAATGATAAAGGATATTTTTCAGCAATATTTTGATATAAATTATACAATAATGCGAAAAAACATACATTCAAGGCAAATGTGCAGTCACACCCGCTTGCCTTAGAATAGCCGGTTATAAATATTTATTCATAGCTTTTAAGACTTTCAACCATATTTACAGATTTTATTTTAAAATTCATCGCAGCATTTACAAGAATAGAAAATACAAAGGTGAGCATGGCGGCAAAAATGTACGAAGTAGCATAAATGTCGCGTCCAAACATAATATTGTCAACCTCAACCGTTTTAACAATAAATCCTGTGAGGAATAAGCCCATAACAAGTCCTACGGCTATTCCGAGTAATGTAAGAATAATATTTTCCTTGTAAATAAACGAAGATGTTTCTCGGTTGTTAAATCCTAAAACTTTGAATGTGGCAATTTCCCTGATACGCTCGGCTATATTTATGCTTGTAAGATTGTACAGCACGACAAACGCAAGCGCCGCAGCGGATATAATCATAACAAGCACAACAAGATTCAGCGAATCAAGCATATTTTCAAAGTCCTCTATGCTTGTTTTTATAAATGTAACCGCCACTACCCTGTCATCGCTCAGCAGCTCTGAGCTTAAAGCGTTTGTTGCCTTGTCGGAAGTGTCTTTAAGCTGAATGTCAAGCATATTATACACGGGTTCTTTCTCAAATAACGAGGTATAAAGTTTTGGAGTCATATAAATATAATTCTGAATATACTGTTCAAAAACGCCGCAAACTTTTACTTCTGCATTACCCTCGTTACAGCTTAGCTTTATTGTATCTCCGACCTTTATTCCCAGCTCATCCGAAAGCTTTTCGTTAATAAGGACCCCGTCATCGGTTAAATCAAGGTTGTTTTTGTACTTTCTTGTGTGCAAAGAAATAATTGACTCAAGGTTTTGGGGAACCTGCGGTACTGAAATGTATGTGTCGGTGTCCTTTGTTTTTTGACCGAAGTCAACACATGCATCAAGCTGCATAAAAAGCATATAGTTTTCTATATTTTTGTTTTCGTCTGCTGAATCGGTGAGGTATGAAAGATCTTGTTCGCTTCCCCCGTTTTCAGGGATAACAACCGCGTCGTATTTATAGATTGTTTCAAACTGATCTTTTGTCAGCGGATCAAAGCTGTTTAGCAGACCGAATGCGGAAACGATGAGAGCCGTGCATCCCGCAACGCCTATTACGGTCATACACAGCCTTGACTTATATCTGAGCAGATTTCTTGCCGTAAGCTTAGCCGTAAAACCGAATCTGTTCCAAAGGGGAGTAATATACTCGAGTATAATTCGTTTGCCTGCTTTTGGCGCTTTAGGGCGCATGGCCTCAGCCGGCTTGTGTGCAAGGGAGCGCATACAAACCCCGACCGAAACGGCGGTTGTGCATATAATCGCCGACGCTGTTGCTGCAACAATGCTGATGTAATCAAGCTTTAAAGTAATATCACCTATATAATACATCATTTGGTACGCATTGTATATTATAAACGGAAGAGTGCTGATGCCCAGAATTATACCGATTGCACTTCCCAAAACAGCCGCGGTAAGAGAGTAAATTACAAATTCTCCTATTATGTTTTTGTTGCTGTAACCAAGAGCTTTGAGAGTGCCGATTTCCGTTCGCTTCTCGTCAATAAGACGGGTCATTGTTGTAACGCACACAAGAACCGCCACCAAAAGGAAAAACAGCGGGAACACGCCTGCAACAGCGTTAAGTCTGTCAGCGTTCTGTGAAAAACTCGAATATCCCGGGTTATCATCTCGGGTAAATACATACCATTCGGGTTCGTATAAGTTGTCAAGCTCCTCTTGAGCGTCGGTTATCTCAGCTTCTGCTTTTTGAAATTCGTCATCAGCTTTTGATTTTTCAGACTCATATTCATTTTTTGCGTCGCTAAGTTTTTTGCTTCCGTCTGTTTTTTGAGCCTCAAGCTCCTTTACACCGCTTTCGTACTGTTCCTGTGCGTCGTTAAGCTCGTTTTCCGCATCTAAAAGCTTGTTGTATCCGTTTGTTTTTTGAGCTTCCAGCTCGTTTTTTCCCGCTTCAAGCATAGCCTGACCGCTTTTTATTTCGTCATATGCCTTGTCAAGGCGGGACTGCCCTTCTGATTTTTGGCTGTCAAGCTGTGATTGCATTATGTCAAGATCTTCCTTGTTTTTCTCAAATTCCGAAACGACATTACCATACTGTTCATTAAGGCTGTCAAGACTGTTTTGTGCCTGTTCAAGCTGCAATTTAAGAGCTGCGATTTTATCGGGATCTGTTTCTGAAACTATCGCGTTGTTTATTGAATCGACAGCAATCTTTGCCTGTTGTATTGCCGAAACGAGCAAAGGCTCCCGTGATATTTTAAACTCATTGTAAGCGGTTTCGTACTGTTTGTATCCGCTGTCAATTTTTTTCTGTGCTTCAGATATTTGTAAATTAAAATCCGCCTTTGATTTTTCGTATTCTGCCTCTGCGTTTTTAAGCTGTGCTTCCTGATTGACAATTTCTTCTTCTGCGGCGGAAATTTGTGCGTAATATTCGTCTTTGGAGGTTTCAAGCTGTTTTAGTCCGTCATCTATTTGCGCTTTTGCGCTGTCAAGCTGTTTTTGAGCGTCATTTATTTTTTGTTCAAATTCATTTTCTGAGGATTCAAGCTTGTTTTTTGCATAATCAAGCTTTTTTTCTGCTTCGGATTTATTTTCCTCGTATTGCTTTTTTGCGTCGTCAAGCTCATTTTTTGCCTTTTGGATGAAGTCTTTGTCAAAGGCTTCACACCGAGCGTTTGCGGTTTTTTCCAAAACTCTTGAAAGCTTGTCCGACTGCGAGTCGTATTCATCGGTGTACGGATGGCAGTTTTTTGAAAAATCAGCTTTTACATAGAGTTCTGTATAACGTTCACTTATAAAGTTTTCATCAGACACATACATAAATTCGCTTATTTCGCCGTCACCGATAGTTGTGTTGCCCCTTTGGTAGGAAATATAAAGCGGAGAGTCCGCCTTGCCGACAACGGTGTACTCAAAGCGGCCGAGTTGGTCGGTTAAATCGGAATCTCCGGCTTTTTCGGAAAAAACAATTTTATCGCCGATTTCGTGTTTTACTCCGCCTATTGATCCATACTCAACAACTATTTCGTTTTCTTTTTCGGGCAGCCTGCCCTCTTTTAAAACAACGGAGTTCATCTTTTCGCTGCCGCCGTATGCTTTTGGAAGCGCAATAAGGCGCACAACACTACCGCCGGATTTACCTGTTGTTTGAAGATCGCAGTAATACGACGGCATAACAGATGAAACGCCTTTTGTGTTTTTAACCGCTTCTATATCATCGATGTCAAATCCGACATTTGAAACAAGCCGATAGTCCATAAGGTTAGTATCACTGTAATAATCATATGATAACTGATACATTGACGGCACTGTCGCCTTAATTCCCGATAAAAAGCCTACGCCGAGTGCGATGATAGCCATTATTGATATAAAACGGGCTTTTGAGTTTTTTATTTCTCTGAATGTATTTTTAATAAGAGATTTTGTCATAGTTTCCAATCCCTTGCTGTAATGCATTATAATGAAAAATTTTTACCTACCACTCTATTTCATCAATACTTTTCGGACCGGGATTATATTCATCCCTTACAATTTTTCCGCTTTTCATCTCGATTATATGGTCAGCCATAGGAGTTATGGCACCGTTGTGTGTGATAAGTACAACTGTCATTCCCTCTTTTTTGCAGGTTTCCTGCAAGAGCTTTAAAATCTGCTTGCCTGTATTGTAATCAAGAGCTCCCGTAGGTTCGTCGCAGAGTAACAGCTTGGGACGTTTCGCAAGTGCCCTTGCGATAGATACTCTCTGCTGTTCTCCGCCCGATAGCTGGGAGGGAAAATTGTTGATTCGTTCAGTAAGACCTACGCTGTCAAGCGCCTTTATACTGTCCATGGGATTTTTACAAATCTGAGCCGCAAGCTCAACATTTTCTTTTGCCGTGAGATTTTGAACGAGGTTGTAAAACTGAAAAACAAAGCCTATGTCGTATCTTCTGTATTCAATAAGCTGTTTTTCATTGAATTTGCTTATATCGTTTCCGTTCACAATTACAGAACCTTCGCTGCTGCTGTCCATTCCTCCGAGAATATTTAAAACAGTCGTTTTTCCTGCTCCAGAAGCGCCCACAACAACTGCAAATTCACCCTGTTTTATGCAAAATGAAATGCCGTCTACGGCGTTGATTGTGATTTCGCCCATAGTGTAACGCTTATAAACATTTTTAAACTCCACAAGATTCATAAACATTCCCCTTTGTGTATTATGGGTGTTGTATAATTATAGCATTTAATTTCAATGTATTCAACGGATTTAAGGTGAAAAATAGGTGAATAAAAATTAACTTGACATATTTCTTATTTTCTGATACGATACCATCTGAACATCGGAGGGTGAATAACCGAGAAGTTATCAGCCGGATAAGATGACAGGTGAAATTCTTGTTTTCTTATTCGGCTTTTGTTTATTAAGAGTATTTTACGGCATACTTTGTTTATCTATGCTTTATTCCTTACGCTGAATACTAAGAATTGTACAGAAAGGAAATTGTTGTGAAACAGGTAAAAGAAGTAAATCTTACTGAGGGTAATATTTTAAAATCGCTTATTTCTTTTGCTTTTCCTGTGTTGTGCGCCCTGTTTTTGCAGGCAATGTACGGTGCGGCTGACCTTATTATTGTGGGACAGTTTGCTGGAACCAATGAACAGTCAGGCGTTGCGACAGGGAGCCAGCTGCTCAATATGATTACCATGGTCATAACCGGATTAACAATGGGAGTAACCGTATTTGTAGGTAATGCAATAGGCTCAAACGACAGAGAAAGAGCAAGCAAGGGAATAGGCAGCGGAATTGCAGTATTTGCCGTTGTAGCTGTTGCCGTTACAGTTATAATTGTTCCGAGCAGCGACATATTAACGGTTGTTATGCACGCTCCGAAGGAGGCGGTTGCTCAAACAAGCGGATATGTTAGGATATGTGGTATCGGTACGGTGTTTATTGTCGCTTATAATGTAATGGGTGCTATTTTCAGAGGCGTCGGCGACTCAAAAACACCGCTTGTTACCGTTGCTGTTGCGTGTGTAATTAATATTACGGCGGATTTGATTTTAGTAGGTTTGTTCGGGTTAGGCGCCGTTGGCGCGGCTATTGCAACCGTTACGGCGCAGGCAATCAGCGTGATCTGTTCTCTCTGGTTTATAGGAAAAAAGAATTTGCCGTTTGATTTTTCTTTAAAATATATCCGCTTTGACGGAGTTAGTGTAAAGCGAATTTTGTTTGTCGGAATACCTATTGCGCTGCAGGAACTGCTCGTCCAGTTTTCCTTTTTGTTTATTCAGGTTGTTGTCAACGGTATGGGTGTAACGGCGTCTGCCGCTGCGGGAGTGGCGGAAAAAGTATGCATATTCTTAATGCTTGTGGCGTCTGCTTATATGCAGTCTATTTCTGCTTTTGTAGCACAAAACAACGGTGCGGGCCGCTTTGACCGCTCAAGAAGCGCTTTGTTTTACGGAATTAAAACAGCATTTGTTTCGGGCTGCATAATGGGTACTCTGGCGTTTTTTGCAGGAAATATACTGTCTATGGCTTTTTCAAACGAGGCAAGCGTTATAGCAGCATCTCATGATTATCTGAAAGCGTACGCTATCGACTGTTTGCTTACCGCCGTGCTGTTTTGCTTTGTAGGCTTTTTCAACGGATGCTCAAAGACGGTGTTTGTTATGATTCAGAGCTTGATAGGTGCGTTTGTTGTAAGAATACCTGTCGTTTATATTATGAGTCAAATCGGAGTTACTTCGCTGTTTTATATCGGGCTTGCAACGCCCGTATCGTCGGTTGCCGAAATAATTATGTGTATAATTGCTTACCGGATTTATAAAGTCAGAAGAAAAATATAGTAGATTGTAAAATAAAAAAGTCCCTGTATGCTTCAAAGAGCTTACGGGGATTTTTAGCGTAAAAAGTTGAGTTCATCGACATGCAATTCGAGCGGACAGGTTAATATTATCAAACTTTCTTTGCCCGACTGTTTTCGAGCAATTTCCTATAAAGAAAAAATCAGGCAAGCTTGGCTTGCCTGATAACTTCTAATCGAATCAGTCAAAGAATTTTGAGTGAATAGCGGCAACAGCCTTATCAGCGTCTTCAACATCAATGAGAACAGAAACCTTGATTTCGCTTGTGCTGATCATCTGAATGTTAACCTGTGCGTCATAGAGAGCCTCAAACATCTTTGTAGCAACGCCTGCGTGGCTTTCCATTCCTGCACCGACAATAGAAATTTTAGCAACATTGTCGTCATAAAGAATTTCAGCGGCACCGAGGTTTTCCATATAATCCTTGAGGCACTCAACCGCTTCGTTGCCTCTGTCTTTTGCTACGGTAAAGCTTATATCCTTTTTGCCGTCGTGACCGATTGACTGGAGGATAATATCAACATTAATATCCTTTGCCGAAAGTTTTGAGAACATTTTAAAAGCAAGACCGGGAAGGTTCGGAATACCTGTAACAGAAATTCTTGCTACCTCTGTATCTTTAGCAACACCGCTGATTAACATTTTCTCCATTTTTGTTTTCTCCTTTACAATAGTACCCGAAGCCTTTGCCATACTTGAAAGTACTTCAAGCTCAATGTTATATTTTTTAGCCATCTCAACCGAACGGTTGTTAAGAACCTGAGCTCCCAAAGTTGCAAGCTCAAGCATTTCATCATAAGATATTTCCTTTAGTTTCTTAGCGTTTTTAACTTTTCTCGGATCAGCCGTGTAGACGCCCTCAACATCTGTGTAAATCTGACACAAATCAGCGTGCATTGAAGCAGCAATTGCTACTGCGCTGGTATCTGAGCCGCCTCTTCCGAGAGTAGTGATGTCACCGTATTTGGAAATGCCCTGGAATCCTGCGACTATCACAATGTTTTTCTTATCAAGCTCGCTTTTGATTCTCGAAGCGTCTACTCTTTTGATTCTTGCGCTTGTGTGCGCCGAAGTTGTTTCAAAGCCTGCCTGCCAGCCCAGCAGTGATACTGCGTGGTAGCCGAGTTTCTCAATAGCCATAGCAAGAAGCGCAATAGAAATCTGTTCGCCTGCCGCAAGAAGCATATCTTTTTCTCTTTTTGAAGCGTTGGGATTGATCTCCTGAGCCTTTTCGATAAGGTCATCAGTAGTGTCGCCCTGCGCTGATACAACGACCACTACATCGTTGCCCTTAGCAAATGTGTCTGTCACGATTTTTGCGACATTCATAACACGCTCGGCGTTTGCAACAGAGCTGCCGCCGAATTTTTGAACTATCAAACTCATGTACTCCATACTCCTCTTTTATTATAAGTCGCCTATGCGAATTACCGACAGGACTTCAACGCCGTTTTGCTTGAGCGCTTCGGCCTTTTCGATAATTTCTCCATAGGGTATTTCTGTTGTAACGAATGCAGCTTCGTCAGAGCTTACACCGTCAATTTTGATTACGCTGATAGCGCCGAAGAGTTTTTCGGCTTTTTTAACAGCATTTTCTCCCTTAACACGGACGTATGCCGCCGTTTTCGACATCTCAAACGGAATAATGTTATTTGAATTTCCGTCAGCCCAGTAAAGAAATTTTCTTGTTTTAAGGTGCTTGCAGCAGTCCACAATATCAGCAACAACTGCGCTTGCAGTAGGAAGTTTTCCTGCGCCCTTTCCGTAGAACACAACATCGCCTGTGCAGTCGCCTCTTACCATAATTCCGTTAAATTCGTTATCGATATTTGCAAGCTGACTTGCTTTAGGAACAAACATAGGCGCAACGAGAATATCAATTTTACCGTCATCAAGACGTTTTACTCTGCCGATTAGCTTAACAACGCAGTTAAACGCTTCGGCATACCTTACATCCTCAAGAGTTATTTTTGTTATACCCTCGGTATGTACCGAATCGGGATAAACATGTCTGCCGAACGCAAGCGATGCAAGTATGCAGATTTTACGGCACGCATCATGTCCTTCAATGTCAGCAGCAGGATTTCTTTCGGCAAAGCCTAAATCCTGAGCAAGCTTTAAAGCGTCGTCAAACTGCATTCCGTCTTCTATCATTTTAGTCAGAATAAAGTTTGTTGTTCCGTTAAGAATACCTGCAATCTCATAGACAATGTTTGCTACGAGACACTGACTCATCGGGCGTATAATCGGAATACCGCCGCCGACCGATGCCTCAAAAAGGAAGTTTACATTTTCTTCCTTTGCAATTTCCAATAACTCTGCGCCGTGAGCGGCAACAAGCTCTTTGTTTGAGGTAACAACACTTTTTCCGGATTTTAAACATCGTTTTACATAGTCATAGGCAGGGTTTAAACCGCCCATAACTTCAACAACAACCCTTACCTCTCGGTCGTTTATTATGTCGTTAAAATCCTTTGTAAATCTGTCTGCAAGGGGACTGTCGGGAAAATCACGCAAGTCAAGAATATACTTAATGTAAATTTCTTCACCGAGACTTGCAAAGAGTTTTTGTTTGTGGGTTGTTAAAATTTCGGCAACTCCCGAACCAACCACTCCGTGTCCCATTATCGCTACTGAAACCATATATTTACCTAACCTTTCAGATTATTTACTGTAAATTAACATACCATCAGGCAATTTCATCGCCGTTTGATGAATCTCCGCCGCCGTCTCCTGTATTATCAGCTCCGTCAGCGGGATTGTCGCCGCTGTCGTTGCCGTCAACACCGCTTGAATCGCCTGCGTCAGGCTCGCTTCCGTGGGCCGCTGAGGCATCTGACGGACTTTCAGAATCGCTGTCGCCGCCCGAATCTGACGAATCTCCGTCTGAGGAGTCACCGCCGTAATCACCGTAATCAACATTATTGTCTTCGCTGTAATATCCACCCATAGCCGGCATATTATCTTCGGTATAGTATCCGATGTATTTGCCGGTCGGGTTGTCTGTTGTCACGAGCAGACCGTTGTAGGGATTATACTGAGCAACCACAAGGTTCGGAGAAAGGGAATAGTCCTTTTGCTCCTTGTCCTCAAGATATTTGCCCATAATATTCGCAAAGAATTTGGACGCGACAGTTCCTCCGTTGTAACCGATGGTGTCAGGCTGATCGAAGCCGCACCATGTAGCAAGTGTTGCGTACGGTGAAAGTCCGCAGAACCAAGAGTCTTTGTTGTCGTCAGTTGTACCTGTTTTGCCTAAAATATCCCAGCCTTCAATTTTAGCGTAGCTTGCGTTTGTGTGCGAAAGCTGAGTGTAGGTCATATTGTAGTTTAAAAGTCTGTTCATAATAGACGCGGTTTCCGCCGAATATGCCTGCTTCGGTATTGCGTCTCTGTTATCAATTATAATATTGTCCTCAGAGTCCGTCACATAGTAGTAGGTGTAAGGTTCATAGTAAAGACCGCCGTTGCCCATAAATGTGTAAGCTGCTGCCATCTCTCTTACCGAAACGCCGCCGTTCATACCTCCCATAGTGAGTGCTCCGAGATTTTGACCGTCCTGTTCCGAAAGTTTTGTAAAGCCCATTTTAGTTACGGCCTGTTCGTATACTACTGCAGGTCCGCCGACAAGATTTAGGGTCTGCACGGCTGTTGCGTTTGATGAGCGCTCTATTGCGTCAGGAAGTAAAATATTGCCTAAATATCCCGGATAAGCATTTTTTGGTCCTGTTTCAAGCTCGCCTTCGCTGTTTCTCCAGTTGTCAACAGGTGCGTCGTTTACAAGAGATGAGTAGTAAAGAAATTTGTTATCAATAGCATACGGATATACAAGCACGGGCTTAATTGAAGAACCCGGTTGAAGTGTCGAGTGTGTCGCTCTGTCCCATTCAAGAGCCTGTGTTTTTTTCTTTGAGCTTCCGACTGTTGCGATAACTCTTCCGTCAAAGCCCATAAGCACCGAGCCTATCTGAAGGTCGGGGTCTGTGCTTTTGTCAATATTTTGCGCTTCCTGTTCAATGTAGTTTTGCATTTTTTCGTCCATTGCACAGTAGATTTTAAGACCCTCTGTATACAGCTTTTCAGACGCTGCGTCCTCACTTATGTTGTAATACAAGGCTAAATCTTCTTTTAAGTCATAAAACATCTGGTCGATATACCAGTTTTGCACATAACCGCTGTCGTCATCGTCGTCCTGCGTGTTTTGGAATCCTACAAATTCCATTGTTTCGGATTCCTTCATCGCATCATCATACTCGTCTTTGGTGATTTTTCCCTGGTCGTACATTTCGCTTAGCACTACTTCGCGGCGTTCCTTGTTGTTTTCGGGATAGACGAGCGGATTCCACAAAGAGGGGTTTTGTGTTATTCCTGCTATTGCGGCACATTCTGCGATAGTACAGTCGGTTATGCTTTTGTCAAAATAAAGCTGTGCGGCAGCTTCAACGCCCTGACAGTTATTTCCGAAGTTTACGACATTGAGATATGCCTCAAGAATCTGATCTTTCGTATATTCGTTTTCGAGGTTTAATGCCTTGCATATTTCACGAATCTTACGGTTTATTGAAACCTCGTTGTCATCGGTAATGTTTTTTATGAGCTGCTGAGTGATGGTTGAACCGCCGTAAGTGTCCGCACCCGTGGCAAGATTTACTACGGCAGACAGCGTTCTTGTCCAATCAACTCCGTGGTGGTCATAAAAACGCTTGTCCTCAATAGCTACAACGGCATCTTTCATTGCCTTCGGGATATTTTGGTTATCAACCCAAATACGGTTTTCGGTACTGTAAAGAGTTTGATATTCTTTAAATTCACCCGTATCATCATCTTTAATGTAGATAAAGCTTGTCTGGTTAAGGGATTTTGCCTTTAAATCTATACCCGTAGGTTCCGAAGCAAGTGTAAATACATATATTGCGAAAGAAATCCCCGTAATAAAAAGTGCCACGAAGCAGATTGTAAAGGCTGTCAAAAGAAATTTGCCTATCGCCTTAAAGGTTCTTTTTACACCGCGTTCGTTTTTTTCTCTTGCGATATTTGCAGACTCAGGGTTTTTTTCCGTGTATCTGCTTATATCTGTTTCCCGTTTATTGCGCATATTAACTCCTTGCGGCGCTATTCGCCGAAATTCAAAAGCCAAGTGTATTTATAAAGATTTATACGTTATTAATTCTGTTTGCCGAGTATGCCGTAAAGTATACTATTAATAGATATTATAGCACTTCAAAAGCAAAAAATAAATATGTTAAAATAAATTTTTGTTAAAAAATATGTAAATATAAAGCTGGTTTTTTATGAAAAATCGTGAATATGAAGCAATTTTCGGGATAAAATATGCGTAAAGCTTTATTTTTAAAAGACAAAAATAAGGCAAAATACGATGTGTGCAGACGAGAAAAGCTTTATCAAAGGAATGATTTTATGAAAAAACTTGTATTGATAACAGGGATAATTTTAATGTTATGTCTTTTTACAAGTGTTTACGCTTCCGTTCCGGAAAATATAAATACCAGTACAAACACTCAAACGCTTGACAAAACGGAAACCGATGTTTTTGTTATGAAATCAGAGAATAACCGTATTGTAGTATACAAAAAAGGTGAATCTGCGCCGTTTATCAAAACCGACACCCTTGTAAGCTCTCTGCCCAGGGGAGATATACCGCTGCTTGAAAAAGGGATAGAGATAAATGGGGAAAAGAATCTGCAAAAAGCATTGGAGGATTTTTGCAGTTAAGGTATAACACGCTAAAAATTTAACATATATATTGACTTTTAGCCTCTTTTGCGGTACTATTTATCTAATATGCCATAGTATGAAATTTTTATGGGCGCGGTTGTTGCGGCAATGATTGTATGATGAAATCTTGCAAATTTGTTTGCAGCAACAAACCGCATTATTATGCAAAAAAGGAGAATGTACATATGATTTCTACCGTTATCGACCAATCTCTTGGTCTTGAGTTTCCTATTTTTCAGGGAGGAATGGCTTGGGTTGCCGACGCTTCCCTGGCGGCAGGCGTATCAAACGCCGGCGGACTCGGACTTATTGCGGCAATGAATTCAAACGGTGAACAGCTCCGTGCGGAGATACGCAAATGCAGAGAGCTTACCGATAAGCCTTTCGGAGTAAACATAATGCTTATGAGTCCTTATGCGCAGGAAGTGGCGGATGTCGTTGTTGAGGAGGGCGTAAAGGTAGTTACTACCGGAGCAGGCAATCCCGGAAAATATATGCCTAAATGGCTTGAGGCGGGAATAAAGGTTATTCCTGTTATTCCGAGCGTAGCTCTTGCGAGAAAAATGGAAAAGAACGGAGCGTTTGCTGTTATCGCAGAGGGCGGCGAATCGGGCGGTCATGTAGGTGATCTTACCACAATGGCGCTTGTGCCGCAGGTTGTAGACGCTGTTTCCATTCCTGTAATTGCGGCAGGCGGAATCGCAGACGGAAGGCAAATTGCCGCTGCGTTTATGCTTGGAGCGGTAGGTGTTCAGGTAGGAACAAGATTTCTTGTTGCAAAGGAATGTACAATAGCTCAGGCATATAAGGACAAAATCATAAAGGCTAAGGACATTGATACGGTGGTGACAGGAAAACGACTCGGTCATCCGGTTCGTTCAATCAGAAACGCATTTACCCGCGAATACACAAAGGCAGAATACAACTCGTCTGAGTTTTCTGATGAAGAGCTCGAAAAGATGGGTGTAGGCACTCTCAGACTTGCTGCAAGAGAGGGAGATGTATCAAACGGCACCGTTCTTGCAGGTCAGGTTGCGGCTATGGTTAAAAAGGAACAGACTGCCCGTGAAATGATTGTTGAGATGTTCGCACAGGCAGAAGAAGTATTGAACGGAGCGACAAAATGGGTAAAATAGCATTTGTTTTTTCAGGACAGGGAGCTCAGTACAGCGGGATGGGCAAGGAGCTTTATGAGGCTTCTCCCGCGGCAAAAGCAGTTTTCGATATGGCAGACGGTATAAGGGAAAACACATCTAAGCAGTGCTTTGAGGGCAGTGCCGAGGAGCTTTGCAAAACGGTAAATACTCAGCCTTGTGTTTTTACCGTAGATCTTGCGGCGGCGTACGCAGTTGTTGAAAAGGGAATAAAGCCGGACTGTGTTGCGGGATTTTCACTCGGCGAAATAGCTGCTCTTGCTTTCTCAAAAATGCTTTCTGACGAAGAGGCATTTAAGCTTGTTTGCAAAAGAGGCGAGCTTATGGATAAGGCGGCAAATGAAAATCCGGGCGCAATGGCGGCAGTAATGAAGCTTTCCGCTGAAAAAATCGAGGAAATTTGCAAAGGTTTTGACAGAACATATCCCGTAAACTATAATTCTCCCGCGCAGACGGTTGTTGCTACCACAAGCAAAAACGCAGACGCGTTTTGCGAAGCGATAAAGAATGAGGGAGGAAGAGCAAAGCTGCTTGCGGTAAGCGGCGCGTTCCATTCTCCGTTTATGGCAGAGGCTGCAAATGGACTTGAGGAATATATGAAATCTGTCGAGCTTTCAAATCCGCAAACCGTTATATATTCCGATGTGACCGCAAAGCCTTATGAGGGCGATTTTAAGGCTCTTGTAAAAGCACAGGTCGAAAGCCCTGTAAGATGGCAGTCTATCATTGAAAATATGATTGCCGACGGAGTAGATACATTTATTGAGGTCGGCGTTGGTAAAACCTTGACAGGATTGATTAAAAGAATTAACTCCGATGTTAAAGCGTTCAAGGTTGAAACACCGTCTGACATCGATGCTTTGGAAATATAAATTGAATAAAAAAAGTTAAAAATGCTTGAAAATGCGTGCTGAAAAAAGCAGGTATTCGGAGGAAAAGTTATGGATTTTACAAATAAAACTGCCGTTGTAACGGGCGGCTCAAGAGGAATAGGACTTGAAATAGCATCAAAACTTGCAAAGGGAGGAGCAAATATTGCAATCCTCTATGTCGGTGATGAAAGCGAGGGTATTAAGGCAAAGGAGGAGCTTTCAAAGTACGGTACAAAGGTTGAGCAGTATTTTTGCGATGTATCTGATTTTGGGGCTTCCAAAGAAGTTGTCGAAAAGATCATTGAGGATTTCGGCGGCATTGATATTCTCATCAATAATGCCGGAATTACCCGTGACAAGCTTGTTCTCAATATGGATGAAAAGGATTTTGACGCAGTAATAAATGTAAACCTTAAGGGTACATTTAATATGATAAAGCACACCTACAAGCATTTTATGAAAAAACGCTACGGAAGAATTGTGAGCACTTCTTCTGTTGTCGGTATTATGGGTAATGCGGGACAAGCTAATTATTCAGCGTCAAAGGCGGGTATCATAGGACTTACGAAGTCTGTCGCAAGAGAACTTGCAGGCAGAGGAGTGACGGTTAACGCAGTTGCTCCCGGTTATATTGCAACGGAAATGACAAATGTCCTTTCAGACAAGGTTAAGGACGCAATGAAAGCGCAGATTCCCGCAAAGCGTATAGGAACGACTGAGGATGTAGCTAATGTTGTGGCATTTCTTTGCTCGGATGAGGCTGCGTATGTTACCGGAGAGGTAATCAAGGTTGACGGCGGGCTTGCAATGTAATTTGCTTATTACAGGTTTAAGAACTTGTGAATGCTGTTCTTACAACAAAATTACTGACACTAAAATCGGAGGAAACTATGAGCAGAAGAGTAGTAGTAACCGGACTGGGCGTAATAACACCGGTCGGAAACGATGTAGATACAATGTGGAAGAATATGACCGACGGCGTGTGCGGCATTGAAACAATTACGGATTTTGATACAAGCGAACTGAAGGTTCATATTGCCGGAACAATAAAGGATTTTGACGCCGAAAAGTATATAGAAAAAAAAGAGATAAGAAAGCTTGACCTCTATTCTCAGTACGCCATCGCAGCTGCTCAGCAGGCTGTTGACGACAGCGGTATTATCGGAAAAATCGACGAAAACCGTTTCGGTGTGTATATAGGCGCAGGTATAGGCGGACTTCATACATTTGAGAAAAATACATTGGCAATGGAGCACGGCGGCGCAAGGAAGGTTTCTCCTTTCTTTATTCCGATGATGATAGGTAATATCGCAACCGGTAATGTGGCTATCAGATTTAAGGCAAAGGGTGCGTCACTCTCCGTGATGAGTGCGTGTGCAACCGGTACCAACTCAATAGGCGAGGCATTTCATGCCGTAAAGGACGGATATGTTGACGCAGTAATCGCAGGCGGCACGGAAGCTGTTATCTCGCCTCTTACCATTGCAGGTTTTCAAAATATTAAGGCTCTCTCAACAAATCCCGACCCCAAAAAGGCTTCACGCCCGTTTGACAAGGATCGTGACGGCTTTATTATGGCAGACGGAGCAGGCATGCTTATTCTTGAGGAGTATGAACACGCAAAAGCAAGAGGGGCTAAGATTTATGCTGAATTTTGCGGTTACGGAAATACATGTGACGCTCACCATGTTACTGCCCCCGACCCCGAGGGTGCAGGCCTTGCAAGAGCTATTAAAATTGCTTTTGAGGAAGCAAATGTTTCGGACGATGCAGAAATCTATATCAATGCTCACGGAACAAGTACGCATCTTAACGATTTGACGGAAACCATGGCGATAAAAACAGCCCTCGGCAAAAAGGCATATGACGTAAACATAAGCTCAACAAAGTCTATGACAGGTCATATGCTCGGAGCAACGGGTGCGGTTGAAGCCATTGCGGCAATCAAGGCCATTGAAACCGGAGTAATTCCTCCGACAATTAACCTTGACCAGCCTGACGAGGGGCTTGATCTTAATTATACTCCGAACAAGGCTGTAAAAAGAGCCATAAATGTTGCGGCATCAACAAACCTCGGCTTCGGCGGACACGATGCCTGCGTTGTGTTTAAAAAGATTTAATCTGAAAGGGCGTAGCATATGTATAGTTTAGATGAAATAAAAGAGTTTATAAAAGTTCTTGAGGACTCATCGCTTTCTGTTTTAGAGCTTCAAAAAGAGGACGGTTCAAAGATCCGTATTGAAAAACCTCAGACAGCGCAGCAGGTAGTAAGCAATGCTGTTTCCGCAGCAGCGGCAGCACCATGTGCACCTGCACGTTCAACAGAACCCGCTGCCGTTCAGGCCGCAGCGGAAGCCTCAAAAACTATTGATGCACCCATTGTCGGCGTGTTCTATGCGGCGTCCGCTCCCGGAAAGGCTCCTTTTGTAAGCGTCGGCAAAAAAGTGAAGAAAGGCGACGTTGTCTGCATAATAGAGGCTATGAAGTGTATGAATGAGATTCAGGCGGAAGAGGACGGCGAAATTGCTGAAATCCTCGTTAATGACGGAGACCTTGTTGAATACGGTCAGCCCCTCTTTAAAATAAACTAAAATTGAGCGTGTTTTTACCCCTGTGTTTTAAGTTGATTAAAACGCGGGGAAGAGCTTAATTTTCAAGGAGAAATGATTATGCTTAATCAGGAAGAAATCAAAAAAATACTTCCCCACCGTGATAATATGCTTCTCGTTGAGGAAGCAGAAAGCGTTGACGAGAACACGGCAAAGGGAAGATATACAATTAAGGGCGATGAGTTCTTTTTGCAGGGACATTTTCCCGGTAATCCTGTGGTTCCGGGCGTAATACTCTGCGAGATGATGGGACAGGCAAGCTGTTGTTTGCTTGCAGACAAAGTAAAAAACTGCACGCCTTATTTTACAAAGATGAACAATGTAAAATTCAAAAGCCCTGTTAAACCCGGAGATACACTTGAGAGCGTATGTACTTTGACAAGGAGCAGGGGGGCGTTCTATTTTATTGATGCCAAAGGATATGTTGACGGAAAGCTGTGCGTGAGCGCTGAGCTTTCGTTTGCTCTTATCGAAAACAAATAAGACCCCGTTTTAAATATGCAATAATTAATTGGAAGTGAAATGATGTTTTCTAAAATACTGATTGCCAACCGCGGTGAAATTGCGGTAAGAATAATTCGCGCATGCCGAGAGATGGGTATATCCACAGTTGCGATTTATTCCGAGGCGGACAAAGACGCTCTGCATGTCCAGCTTGCCGATGAGAGCTACTGCGTGGGAGGAAACAGAGTATCTGAAAGTTACCTGAATATGCCTGCTATACTTACCGTTGCCGTTGAAAGCGGCGCTCAGGCAATTCATCCGGGATACGGCCTTTTGTCCGAAAACGCAAAGTTTGTTTCGTTGTGCGAGCAGTGCAACATCAATTTCATAGGTCCCGATTCCGAGATGATAAAATTGCTCGGAGATAAGGACAATGCCCGCAAGACCATGCGTGCGGCAGGTGTTCCGGTTACCCCGGGCTGCGATATTGTGGAAAGCGTCGAAGAAGCGGTTAAAGAGGCCGAAAAAATAGGTTTCCCGCTTTTGATTAAGGCCCGTTCGGGAGGCGGCGGAAAAGGAATACGCAAAGTTGATTCAATGGACCAATTTGAAGAGGCGTTTCTCTCTGCTTCGGCAGAAGCAAAGGCGGCGTTCGGTGACGGAGCGTGCTACATAGAAAAATTTATTCATCCTGTTAAGCATATTGAAATGCAGCTTCTTTGCGATAAATACGGAAACACAATATGTCTGGGCGAGAGAGAATGTTCCGTACAGAGAAAAAATCAGAAGATGATTGAGGAAAGTCCGAGTCCTGCTCTTGATGAGAAAACCCGCAAAGAAATGATGATTGCGGCAGTAAAGGCTGCTAAGGCGGTAGATTATGTAAATGCGGGCACGGTTGAGTTTTTGCTCGATAAAAATAATAATTTTTATTTTATGGAAATGAACACCCGTTTGCAGGTTGAACACGGCGTTACCGAAATGGTGACAGGTCTTGATATTGTACAGTGGCAGATAAGAATTGCCGCAGGAGCAAAGCTTACCCGCACGCAGGACAGTATTTTTACACACGGAAATGTAATTGAGTGCAGAATAAACGCGGAAAATCCCGACAAGGATTTCCGTCCGAGCTGCGGAAGAATCAAGAGACTTCATATCCCGGGAGGCTCGTTTGTTCGTTTTGACACTGCAATTATGCAGGACTATTTTGTTCCTCCGTACTATGATTCGATGATAGGCAAACTGATTGTTCAGGCAAGGAGCAGGTCGGAAGCTATCAGGAAGATGAAAATGGCTTTGTCGGAGCTTGTTATCGACGGAATTGATATAAACCGAGATATACTTGCCGAGATTTTGTCCGACGATGAGTTTGTGAGCGGCGAATACACAACAGATTTTATGGAAGATTTTGAGCGCCGCCGCAAAAAAATGCAACAACAGCAGTAAGTAACAGATAATAAAAATTTAAAGGGCTTTATATGCTTTATCGCACAAAAGTCAAAAGGTTATGGAGATATTATGGATTTATTTTCTTTCAGAAAACCGAAAAATGAGCTTGAAGCATCATCGGATCAACAGCAGAATGTTCCGTTTGTTCCAGATGAAATGTGGATAAAATGTCCCAAGTGCAACACAATGCTCCTTACGACAGATATGGAGGAAAATCTCCGTGTATGCACAAGGTGCAATCATCATTTCAGAATGAACGCAAAGCAGAGAATAGCTATGCTTGCTGATGAGAACTCATTTTTTGAATATGATGCGGATATGGAAAGCAAAAACATCCTTGATTTTCCGGGATATGACCAAAAGCTTGAAAAAGCGAGAGCTAAAGGTTCAAAGGAGTCAGTAATCTGCGGCCGCTGCAAAATGCACGGAGTAGATGTTGTTTTGTGCGCAATGGATTCTGATTTTATGATGGGAAGTATGGGTACGGTTACAGGCGAAAAGATAACCCGTGCGTTTGAATATGCAACCGAGAAAAAACTTCCCGTTGTCGTTTGCACGGTTTCGGGAGGTGCCAGAATGCAGGAGGGTATTCTTTCCCTTATGCAAATGGCAAAAACTTCAGGTGCTGTAAAGCGCCACAGCGATGCAGGTTTGCTTTACATAACAGTTTTGACCGACCCGACAACGGGCGGCGTTACGGCGTCGTTTGCAATGGAGGGCGATATTATTCTTGCGGAGCCTGATACTCTTGTGGCATTTGCCGGTCCAAGGGTAATTGAACAAACTATGAGGCAAAAGCTTCCTAAGGATTTTCAGACCTCTGAGTTTGTTATGCAGAAAGGTTTTGTAGACGCAGTCGTAAGCAGAGATAACCTAAAGGATACATTGGTAAAACTGCTTAGAATTCACGGCTGCGGCGCTGGGGAGGCAGAATGATGACAGCATATGAAAAAGTTATGGCTGCCAGGGATGCTGGTAAGCTGACATCAGTAGATTTTATAGCAAATATGTTCGGCGACAGCTTTATCGAGCTTCACGGTGACCGCAGATTTTCCGACGACAAGGCTGTTGTATCGGGACTTGCGATGCTTTATGATATGCCCGTAACTGTAATAGGACTTGAAAAGGGCAGAAACACAAAAGAAAGAATGGAGCGAAACTTCGGTCAAGCTCATCCTGAGGGATACCGTAAGGCGTTAAGGCTTATGAAGCAGGCAGAGAAATTTCGCCGACCGGTACTGTGTCTTGTTGATACAAGCGGAGCTTACTGCGGAATCGGCGCAGAAGAGCGCGGACAGGGTCTTGCCATTGCGGAAAATATAATGGAAATGATGACGCTGAAAACTCCTATTCTAACTATTTTAATAGGAGAGGGAGGAAGCGGCGGAGCGCTTGCTCTTGCGGTTGCGGACGAGGTGTGGATGCTTGAAAACTCAGTTTACTCTGTTATTTCACCTGAGGGTTGCGCATCTATTCTTTGGAAAGACAGCTCAAAGGCGGCGGAGGCTGCCGAAGCCCTGAAAATGACTGCACAGGATTTATTTGACCTTGGCGTTATTGAGCGTATAATACGTCAGCCCAAAGCAGGTGATAAGGCGATGTTTGAAAGCTTAAAGCTTCTGGTAAGCCGTACATTTGAAAAAAATCTTTCTTTGTCGGATGACGAGCTTCTAAACTCAAGATACAACCGATTCAGAAAGATGGGGAACAACGTATAATTTTAATTTTTTTAATGCTAAAATTCTCTGAGGCGCCGTCGCAGATAATCAGCGGCGCCCGCAGGGTTTGTTTTGATAAAAGATTGACTGCGGAAGATAGTAGTTTTTGTATAAATATAAAAGTTTAAAAAAACTATTGACTTGAGCGTGTATATATGATAAAATGGTTGTACCTCTGAAAGGGGCTTATTTTTTTGTGCCCTATTGAGGGAGGCTAAAATATTCCGAAATAACCGGGAGGTGCCGTTATGAGAGTTAAAATCACATTGGCCTGCACAGAGTGCAAACAGCGTAACTACAACACAATGAAGAATAAGAAAAACAGTCCCGACAGACTTGAAATGAACAAGTACTGCCGCTTCTGCAAAAAACACACTCTTCACAAAGAAACTAAATAATGGAGGTACATCATGGCTGACAAAAAGCTTGACGAAAAGAAAGCAGACGCCAAAAAATCTGCCAAAAAAAGCAATAAGCCTAATATGTTTAAAAGGCTTGTTAAGTACCTCGGCGCATGTAAGGGTGAGCTCAAGAAGATAACTTGGCCGACAGCAAAGGCAACAACAAAGAACTTCGGTATTGTTATCGGCGTTATAGTTGTTATGGGATTATTCCTTTTTGCTCTTGACAGAGGCTTATATGCATTGCTCGGCTTAGTTATGAACACAACTGCTTAAACGAGCGTTATTACTTTAACTTACGAAAGGAAGAAAGTTATAATGCCTCAGTCAGAAGCTAAATGGTATGTTGTTCATACCTATTCGGGTTACGAAAACAAGGTTGCCGCAGACCTTATGACAACTGCGGAAAACAGAAATCTTCAGGATATGATCCTTGACGTCAAGGTTCCTACCGAGACGGTCGTCGAGACTGTCGGTGACAAGACAAAAGAGGTCGAGAATAAAATATATCCGGGCTATGTTTTTGTTAAGATGGTATATACCGATGAAACATGGTATGTTGTCCGCAATATCCGCGGCTGCACAGGTTTTGTCGGACCGGGGTCAAAGCCCGTGCCGCTTACAGACGCAGAAGTATACAGAATGGGCGTTGAAACACGCAGCGTTAAGGTCTCGTACAAGGTAGGGGATTCGGTGCGTATTATTGACGGTCCGCTTGAGGATTTCGTCGGTGTTGTAGAAGAAATTGATACCGACAAAGACTATGTTCGCGTTACCGTATCTATGTTCGGACGTGAAACTCCGGTTGAGCTTGAGCTTGCTCAGGCTGAACTGATAGAAGATTAATTTTATAATAAACAGCCAAACGGCTTTTTATTGGGAATATAACTGTTCCCTGTGGGAGGGACCCTACACAGTGGCGTCCCGCAATTTACCACGAATTTTGGAGGTGCAAACACAATGGCTCAGAAGGTTGTAGGCTTAATTAAGCTGCAGATTCCCGCCGGAAAAGCTACTCCGGCACCGCCTGTTGGTCCGGCACTCGGTCAGCACGGCGTAAACATTGTTGCGTTCACAAAGGATTTTAATGAGCGTACAAAGAACGACATCGGTCTTATCATTCCTGTTGTAATCACAGTATATGCTGACCGTTCGTTTACTTTCATTACAAAGACTCCGCCCGCAGCGGTTCTTCTCAAGAAGGCTTGCGGTATAGACAGCGGCTCAGGCGTACCTAACAAGACTAAGGTTGCTCAGATTACAAAGGAGCAGATTACAAAGATCGCCGAGCAAAAGATGCCCGACCTCAACGCAGGTTCACTCGACGCAGCTATCAGCATGATTGCAGGTACTGCAAGAAGTATGGGTATTACAGTAGTTGACTAATTAATCCGGGTGGGAGGAAATTTCCGATTGACCACCTAACAATGGAGGAAAACTGATGAAACACGGTAAGAAATATGTTGACGCTGCTAAGCTCGTTGACAAAAGTAAATTATATGACACAACCGAGGCTCTTGACACAGTTATAAAGACTGCAACTGCTAAGTTTGACGAAACAGTTGAGCTTCATGTAAAGCTCGGCGTTGACAGCCGTCACGCTGACCAGCAGGTAAGAGGTGCGGTTGTTCTTCCTAACGGTACAGGTAAAGACGTAAGAGTTCTTGCTATCTGCAAGGGCGCTAACGAGGATCTTGCTAAGGAAGCAGGAGCTGACTTTGTAGGCGCTGAGGATATGACACAGAAGATTCAGCAGGAAAACTGGATGGATTTTGATGTTCTTATCACAACTCCCGACTGCATGGGTCTTGTAGGTCGCCTTGGTAGAATTCTCGGACCGAGAGGCCTTATGCCTAACCCCAAGGCAGGTACTGTTACAACCGACATTGCTAAGGCTGTTAAGGAAGCTAAAGCAGGTAAGATTGAGTACCGTCTTGATAAAACAAACATCATTCACTGCCCGATTGGCAAGGTAAGCTTCGGCACAGACAAGCTTTGTGAGAACCTTGACACACTTATGGAAGCTGTTGTTAAGGCTAAGCCTGCTGCTGCTAAGGGTCAGTATATCCGTTCGGTAGCCGTAACATCAACGATGGGACCGAGCGTAAGAATTAACCCGACAAAGTTCGGCGCTTAATTTACTCATTTAAGTTATTTGCACAATAGTGTGAATATAAATTCGCTGTTCTAAAGACAGCAGGTGCGTAAGCATAAAGGGGTATCCCACCTGCCGAGGAAGATGCAAATTACATTTTGTGTTTTTGCAGCCGTCCGAGGCTTCGGGCGGCTGTTTTTTATGAACTGCGTAAAAAACATTCGGAGGTGAAATAATTGCCAAGTCAGAAAGTTTTAGAGCAGAAGAAGGCTGTTGTAGCTGAACTCGCTGAAAGACTCAAAAACTCTATCACAGGTGTGGTTGTTTGCTACGAGGGTATTAACACGGAAGATGACACAAAGCTCAGAAAAGAGCTTCGTGAAAACGATGTAAAATACACAGTAGTTAAGAACACTCTTCTTTCCCGTGCTTGTGATGAGGTTGGTCTTGAGGACATTAAGCCTGTTCTTGAAGGTACAACTGCTATCGCAACAAGTGACAGCGAGTACGCTGCCGCTGCAAGAATTCTTTGCAACTACGCAAAGGATCACGATAACTTTAAGGTTAAATCGGGTTATCTTGACGGTGCTGTAATCGATATGGATACTATCATATCTCTTTCAAAGCTTCCGTCGAGAGACGTTCTTCTCGCAAATGTACTCGGTGCATTCCAGGCACCTATCGCTTCATTCGCTCGTGCCGTACAGGCTATTGTTGATAAGGGCGGCGTTGAGGCTTGCGCAGCAGAAGCTCCTGCTGCGGAAACAGAGGAAGCTCCTGCTGCAGAAACAGAGGAAGCTCCCGCAGCTGAATAAGCTGTTGATTAATTAAATTTTACTATTTTTATATCGGAGGTAAATTAAAATGGCATCTGAAAAAATTACTGCTATTATTGAAGAATTAAAAGGCCTCACAGTTTTGGAGCTTTCTGAGCTTGTACACGCTGTTGAGGATGAGTTTGGTGTATCCGCTGCTGCTGCTGTTGCAGTTGCAGGTCCTGTTGCTGACGGTGGTGCAGCAGCTGCTGAGCAGACTGAGTTTGATGTTGTACTTAAGGGTGCAGGCGGAAACAAGATTGCTGTTATCAAGGTTGTTCGTGAGGTAACAGGTCTTGGTCTTAAGGAAGCTAAGGCTCTCGTAGACGAAGCTCCTAAGACACTTAAGGAAGCTGTTTCTAAGGACGATGCTGAAGCTATGAAGGCTAAGCTCGAAGAAGCAGGCGCAGAAGTAGAATTGAAGTAATTTTTACTGATTCTTTGACGGCTGTCCGTGAGGACGGCCGTTTTTTTTTTTTTGCGTTATAGTAAACTGCTTGAAAACGGTCGGATAAGGAACATTTGATAATTCAACTTGTCTGTTCAAACTACGGTCGATTTTCCCGACATTTTTACACTTAATAGATATTAATTAATACAAAAGCACTTTTTACTAATAAATTATTGCTAAAACTGTAATGACGTGGTATAATTACCGTATATTAGTTAAAGGGGTGTATTTATGTTTTGTAAAAATTGCGGAAACGTTCTGAATGAAAACGACAAATTTTGCATGAAGTGCGGATGTCCTGTTGAAAATACCGGATATGTTGGTCAAGATTTTTCAACGGACAACGGAACGGCTGCTCAGCCGACACAGCAGACGGTATCTCATGTTAAAAATACTGAACAAAATTTTAATCAGGAGGTACAGCCTAATCAATGGGCAGGACAGCCTAATCAGCCGGTACAGCCGCAGCCAAAAGAGAAAAAGCCGTTTCCCGTCAAACTGGTTGCAATAATCGGCGGTGCAGTACTTGTTGTTGCAGCCATTGTGGTTACGCTCATTGTCGTATTAAATCAGCCTAAATCAATTAAAATTACAGAAGATTACATAAAGGTTGAATTTGAAGATAACCTGCTGTATGACGGTTTTGCAAACGCTCAGTTTTCAATAGATTATGAGAAAATTGATGACGAGCTCATACCAAAAAAGGATACAAACAAGTATGAAAATGATTTGAACTCGGTAGGAGATTGGATTGACGCAATACAGGATTACGATGAATATCTTTTAGCATCTGAAAACAGCTTTGAACCGTTTATATATTATTGCGACATTGACGCTTATATTAAAGACTCTGAGGAGAGCAGAAAAGAAGCTGAAAATTACGCTGCCGGCGCATATCAGAATGTTAATAATATTGGCAAGGATGACGTGATTGTCGTGAAAATAACATGGTCTGACAGCACGGATGATATTGAGTATATGGAGCTTATGGAGAAAGCACTCGGCATTTCACTTGATAAATCTGACATTGAATTTGAAATTAAAGTCAGCGATATTTTAGAGGATCAGTCAATTAACCTTAAAGAATGTGTAACTGTTGATCCTGTAAAGTATATAACCGAAAACGATCTTGTCAAAACCGACGGAATCGTTGACGGCGGACTTTGCGTTAAGATTTTGCCGTTTGAATATGAGCAGGACGGATATACCGTTAAGTCTGACGGTTCGATAAACTATGGATATTATGCTTCATATGCAAGTGTGTCGGTATTTGACGGCGAGTCCCAAATATACTCGTTTAGGGTAAATCTCAGCGAATCGGAGGATTTAAGCGACGGCGATTTGATTACAATAAGTACCGATGAGGAAAACAGTTTGTCGAACGGAATAATTGTCAGCGCGAACAACAGCTCGTATACGGTTGTTTTAAACGAAGCTCTGACAGTTGATAAGGTGAAGAGCAATATTGACAAAATAAAGGAACAGGCTGTAAAAATAGCCGAAGAGGATATAAGCAAACTAAGTGATGCAAGCGTTGAAAATGTATATTTTTCAGAAACAAAGGATCAAGAAAACTATTCATATCAGAATGCATTGATTTTTGTCATTAAGGGAAAGTATACTTCAATTACCGAGACAAATACCAGATATTTTGAGATTAGACTTTTCAACACATATTTAGATGGGGAAGAACTTGCTTATACAAAACAATCTTCGGGAATAGGATATTCAAAGAAAGAGGATATACAAAAGTACAGCAGTTACCTCAACGACGAGGATTATAAGGTTACAAAAATCCAGTAATTTCAACTAAAAAATCCACCGGCTTATCCGGTGGATTTTATTAGTTGAATTTATGATGACATAAGAACGGTGTTGCGGAAATCGCAAACCGTTTCATACAACAATAACCCGCTGAACGGTTATTTCTCAGTCAGGAAGTTATAAAAGCTTTCAAAACTGCCGTTTTTATATTTCGAGAAATCCTTGTTATCACGGTTTACAAGAGTATCTGTTACTAAAAACGTGTCAAATCCGAGCTTTTCCGAGCACATATCCTCGTCAACATCGTTGCCGATCATAATACTTTCATTGGGATTTATGCCGCATTTTTCACATATGTCCTCGTAATATTTAAGATTGGGCTTGCAGGAGCTTGAATTTTCGTAAAATGTAATATATTCAAAATCGTCGGGGGAAACTCCTGCCCACTCAAGTCTTCTCCTTGTCGCAACTTCGGGAAAAATCGGATTTGTAGCGGCAATAAGTCTGCCGCCTTGGTTTTTTATGTAGTCAATACTCATTTTTACATAAGGATTCGCCTCAGTCGCCTGCTTGGCGGCTATAAATTCATTGCAGTAATAGTCGTCAAATTGTTCAACATATTCATCTAAGCTTTTGCCGCAGACTTTCTGCGCCGCTTCCCAAAAAACCTCCTTATTGGTTCTTGTTCCGTCGTTGAGCCCCATTTGTTTTGTTCCGTACCACAAAGCCTTTATAAGTGTGTCGGAATCAACTTTGAGTACGGGTACAAATCTTTTGCAAACCGATTTAAAATAAAGTTTAATGAATAAATCCATATCCATAGGCAACAAAGTACCGTCTAAGTCAAAAAGATAATTTTTATACATCCTATAACCTCCGGGTATTATTATAGAATAGTATTTTTTAATTTGCAAGATTCAAAATTTTAAGATATAATTAAACCCATAGGAGTGATACTATGAAAATTGTCCTTACTGACGCGCAAACCGTGCTTGATAATATCGTTAACGCCGATATTTTAAAACAGTTCGGCGATGTTTCGGAATACGGACTTTTAAAGTACGATGAGGTTGCCGAAAAAATAGCCGACGCCGATATGGTAATCTGCAATAAAACAATACTCAATGAACACACGCTTGCTCTTGCAAAAAATCTAAAGTATATTGGGCTTTTTGCAACAGGCTATAACAATATTGATGTCGAATACTGCAAAAAACATAACATTGCTGTTTGTAACGCAGGTTCATACTCTACAAATGCCGTTGCTCAGCACACATTTGCGCTTATTATGGAGCATTATAACAATACGTCCAATTACAACAAATATGTGCATGACGGGATGTGGAAGAGAAGCAAGACCTTTTCCCCGTTTGTTTATCCTCTTACCGAGCTTTGCGGAAAAACCATGGGAATAGTGGGTTTCGGGAATATAGGCAGAGCCGTTGCCAAAATTGCCAACGCATTTGAGATGAAAGTACTTGCATATAACCGTTCCGAAAAAAAAGATGAATATGCAGAGTTTGTAAGTTTTGACAGACTGCTTGAGCAAAGTGATATTGTAAGCGTCCATTGTCCGCTTAACAGTGATTCTGAAAATATGTTTGATAAAACAGCATTTAAAAAAATGAAAAAAACTGCCCTTTTCGTAAATACCGCAAGAGGCGGAGTAATGTCGGAAGATGATTTGTTTTACGCATTGACAAACGGCGAAATAGGCGGCGCGGCTATTGATACGCTTAGGGTAGAGCCTATGGAAGAAAACTGCATTTTAATGGAAGCCCCCAACTGTATTATGACTCCTCATATTGCATGGGCTCCTGTTGAAACAAGAGAGCGACTTATGAATATTGTTGCAGAAAACATCAGAGAATTTTTGATGGGAAACAAAAAAAACAGAATAGTTTAGTTTGGTATAATTATATTTTGTGCTTTCTTGAAAGGCATATAAATGTTTTTAAATATATTGACTTAAAAGGTAAAAAAGCGTAAAATAAGTGTTGATTGGGATGGTAGTTAATGAATAATGTCAACAAAGTAAGATTTATGCTTTCTTCGCTGTCGGTTTTTAAAGGAATTATGAAACGAAGCGTGGTAAAAGCGTATTATGATTTATTGCTTTCTCTTGAAAGCGAGCCGGACAGATTTTTGAATTGTTACGGCAATTTTTATTCGGTTATCAGCGAGAGAGGGTTCAGTAACAGGCTTGCCTATGCTTTGACGGAAGCCGCAATGTTTGATGAAAACTGTTTTTCAAGAGCTGCGGCAGCCGGTAAATACAACACGCTGCCTGAGGATGTTTTGTCAGCTGTAAAGCGTGACTGCAAGGCGATTCTTGAAGCATCAAAGCTTACTCCCGATGATATTATCTCTGCATACAAATACAATAATGAGATAAAAGAGATTATTCCATCACTTCCGCAATGGAAGTCAGGGAAACTTGAAAAAAGCTTTGAGATGTTTGATGATTCTCTTGAAAATATAGCAGGTTATTATAAAGAAAACGGCTGTGGTATTTTTGCCCGCTACAAGGCATTTATTTGGCGTGACGGTGATATTCAGCCTGTGCTTCATGCGGATAAAATTGATATTGATTCATTTACAGGCTATGAAATTCAAAGAGAAATGGTTGTTAACAATACAAAGTCGTTTATTGAGGGCAAGAGCTGCAATAACTGTTTGCTTTACGGTGATAAGGGAACCGGAAAGAGCTCTACTGTCAAGGCAATAGCTAATGAGTTTAGAAAAGACGGACTTAGAATTGTTGAAATTCCCAAGGAGCGTTTGATTGATTTCCCGATACTTGTTGATAAAATCGCGGCGCTCCCGATGAAATTTATAATATTTATCGATGATTTGTCGTTCCAAAAGCAGGATCAGAGCTACACAACCCTAAAGGCTGTTTTGGAGGGCGGTCTTGCCGCCAGACCGGACAATGCGCTGATATATGCCACGTCAAACCGCCGTCATCTTGTTAAGGAGAGTTTTGCAGACAGGACCGACGATGATGTAAATACAAGGGACAATATGCAGGAAACGCTGTCGCTTTCCGACAGATTCGGACTTGCTGTTTGTTATTCTATTCCCTCAAAAAAGGAATTTGTGGATATTGTATGTGCGCTTGCAAAGCAAAAGGGCCTTGATATGACAAGAGAAGAGCTTGAAAAGGGAGCAGAAAGATTTGCACTTTCAAGGGGAGGAAGATCTCCTCGCTGTGCAAAGCAATATGTTGAATCTCTTTTTTGCTGATAAAAAGTAGAAACGCACTATACGGAGTTTGTGCTTAAATTCGGAGGTAAATTATGAAAAAGAGAATTGTCTCGCTTACCGTTGCAGTCGCTTTTATGCTTTCGTTTGCTTTAACATTTTCGGGATGCGAGGAAAGTGACTATCCTGTTGATATAGCTAATATAACAATAGAAAGTCAGCCTGAAAACATAGTTGTTCTCGATCCTTCTGCCGCAGATATAATCTCCTATATGGAATATGATGTAAAAATGGAGGGACGAAGCGAAGAAGTTGATCAGGAATGGTTGAGCATTGTTCCCACGGTTGGTTCCGAAAACAATCCCGATGTGGACAAAATTGTTGATTGTGAAGCGGATATTGTGTTCGCAGGTGAAAACCTTGACAAGAGTGTTGAGGAGGAGCTTAAAAGTAAAAATATTACGGTGGTAAAAATGTCGCAGGCGGATACCGTAACACAGCTTGAAACTAATTACATGACAATAGGAAAAATTCTCGGAGGGAAGTTTAAGGGAGCCGCACAGGGCGAGGAAGCCTATGAAAAGCTTACTGACGAAATGGAGCAAATAAAGACGGCAGTCCAGACAGAGATAAAATCTGATGTTCTGTTCACGGTATGTTATTTGTATATTGAGAATAACAAGCTTAAACTTATGACCAGCGGTACATACGGGGATTTGCTTTTGAGCTACACGGGAGCTGTTAACACGGCTGTTAATATTGATGAAAGCAGTGTTGATGTCAACACTTTGAAGATTGCAAATCCTAATTTTATTTTTTACGCAGACGAGGCAACTCTTAATGCGGTAAAGGGCGATTCTCTTCTAAGTACGCTTGACGCTGTAAAGAACGGAAACACACTAATGATTTCCGAAAAAGAAATGACAAGACAGGGGCTTACGGCCGTAAAGACTCTTGAAAAGATGGTAGGATTTATGTACCCGTCTCTTGTTAAGTCGGATTCAACACCCGATGAGGCACAGCAGTCGGCAGGCGGAGAAATATCAGATAATAATTCAAAGGACACCTCTGTTGCAAAAGACTATGATATTAATCTTGAAGGATTGTCACTTAAGTATGAAGACGAAAACGACAATGTTAAAAAGATGCAGCAGCGTCTTTACGACTTGGGTTATGTAGATGATAAGGAGAACATAACGGGCTACTACGGCGATATTTCAAAGTCTGCCGTTGAAAGCTTCCAGTCAAAGAACGGCATCAAGAAAACAGGAAACGCGGATAACAAAACTCTTATTAAGATGTTTGACAGCGGTGCCGTTAAAAACAAATAAGAGTAATTTACGAAAACCATAATTGAAGGGGACAGACAAAACGTCTGTCCCCTTATAATTTGAGTTTATGGTTTATAGCTAAAAATATTTGTAATTGAAAAAGGACCGTGACTTTAAATTTGTCCTAAAGAAAAAACTGCCTTATATAAGTTTTAATCATAACAGATGCATAAAAGCCTGTAAAATTATTGTATAAGGTGTTTAATAGAGTCCTTATCTGTAATTTTTCTTATAACTTTGCACGGATTTCCGGCGGCGAAAGAGCCATCGGGAATGTCTTTTGTAACAACGCTTCCTGCGCCTATAACACAGCCTTTCCCTATTGTTACTCCGCCGCATACGGTTACGTTTGATGCAAGCCAGCAGTCATCGTTGATAGTTACGGGTTTTGCATACTCATTGTTTGAAAGCGTGCCGTCGCTGTTTTTCCTCATTCTTCTTTCATCCGCACACATTGGATGAATCGGTGTTGCAACCGTGCAGTTAGGTCCGAAAAACACATTGTTCCCTATTGTAACCTCACAGCAGTCTAAAATAACAAGGTTAAAATTTGCGTAGCAGTTTTCCCCGAATGATGTGAAAACACCGTAATCAAACTGTATTGGGCCTTGAAGATAAAGCCCGCTCTTACTGTTTGGAAGAAGTTCTGCGAGAATTTTACCGCGCTTTTCGGTTTCATCTTCAAATGTATCATTATATTCCTTGCAAAGCCTGTGGGCTTTACCTCGCATTTTAGTAAGTTCCTCGTCGGATGCGTCATACATAAGCGATTTGAGCATTTTTTCTTTTTCTGTCATTTTAACACCTCTTATTCTGCAACGGTTACTGTTATATTTACGGTTTTTGATCTGTTTAATGCGTCTGTTACTGAATAGGTAACCTTATATTTACCGGCTCTGTCTGTTACGACATTTCCGATTACGGACATTTCTTCTGTTATTTCGTTTGAGCATGTATCAAATGCTTTTGCGTTTTCAAACGGGTCGTATTCTGCCCCCTTTTTGATAGTGCAGTTTTCAACACCTGTAATTGTAGGTTCTTTTGTGTAATATGGATTGTTTTTGTCGTCGTCAGTAGGATCCCATCCGCAGGAAAAATCGGTTATTTTTATCGTTTGGGGTTTTCCGAGCGGCCCGGGATTGTCGTCATCATATATTTTTACGATAGTATTGTACTCACAGTTCTCATATATCCACTTAGTATCCGCAACAGCCATTCTTACGCACCCGAGCGATGCGTCCTTTCCGAGCTTGTTAAACTCCTCAACCTCCAAATCATCGGGTGAGGGTGTATAGTAAGGAACGGAATGAAACAAATAATCGCCCGAAATTCCGCTTACATAGTAGCCGTACACATTGTCAAACAGTGCGTTCCATTCATTTTTAAAGTAAATATTAAAATCGCCTGTTATGGTTCCGTAATTTTCACCGCAGGAGCAGACCATAGCCCTGACAGGTACCGTGTATTTTCCGCTTTCGTCATAGGTATATACGGTAACGCAGTTCATTTTTCTGTTTACATAAATTGCATAAGGATTTTTCCCGCTGTTGTCTTTAAGATTTTTTGAAAGAATATCGCTGTTTGCGGTAATTGCAGTAGAAAATCGGCCGGCTTTTTCGCTTTTTTTCTGTTCAATGACCGTAACCTCATAGAGGTATTTTTTGTTATTGTCAAACAAAGCTGTTACTGTTGCCCTGCCCGCTTTTATTCCGTCAATGCGCCCGCCGCTGTCTACCGTAACGACGGAGGTATCGCTGCTTGACC
Source organism: uncultured Ruminococcus sp. (assembly GCA_944415425.1). Classification (GTDB taxonomy): domain Bacteria; phylum Bacillota; class Clostridia; order Oscillospirales; family Acutalibacteraceae; genus Ruminococcoides. The sequence goes on from CALYBP010000001.1 coordinate 42,196, forward strand.
AGCGCTGAAGGTGATTTTCATCGTCTGCGTTTATTGATATAACGATTGCCTTATCGGTTTCAATAGTAATTGACTCTTTATTTTCCGTAACAGGTGGCTGCTGTACCGTGCTTGACGGCTGAGTATCAGCTTGTGAAGACGAAGATGTCGCTTCCCCGGTGTTGCTTTTGTTGTTTTTATAAGAGATATTTCCCAGCGCCGAAAAGACGCAGGTTAAAATCAATATGATACACAGAAGTAAAATGAAGGAGTTTCTTCTCATAGTACAACCTTTCAAAATGTTACAAAATCTTAACTTTTTAAATTATATCTTTTTTTCTCAAATAACGCAAGACATATTTTAATTCTGAGTAAAATATGATAATATATAAACGGTGATTATATATGGCACATCCGATCAAGCATTTTATTACTATTACCAAGCACAGACACAAGGTGATCGCAAACTGTGCAAGGGCGGGGATTCTCTGGCAGGGATTAAGACATGACTTGTCGAAGTACAGCCCGACGGAATTTATTATGGGGGCAAAATATTTTCAGGGGGACAGAAGCCCCAACGAGCGTGAGCGTGAATTGTTCGGAAGCTCGCTTGCGTGGATGCACCACAAGGGCAGAAACCGACATCACTATGAATATTGGAACGACTATAACCCGAAAACAAAATCAATCGAAAATGTTGAGATGCCTTTGAGGTTTGTAGTAGAAATGTTTTGCGACCGTGTTGCCGCAAGCAAAATTTATAACGGAAAAAGCTACACAAACGGGGATCCTTTTAATTACTTTTTAAGGATAAGAGGAAAAAACAGAATGCACAAAAACACGGAGGCTTTGCTTGAAAAATTGCTTGTGATGCTTCGTGATGAGGGTGATGACGCGGTTTTTGCGTATATACGAAAGCTTTTAAAAGAACAAAGGCAGAGAAAACGCCAAAAACAATGACTGCGGTTAAAAAAATTAACAGAAAGTATTTTGTCGGAGTGTTAAAATGAAAAATACAGGAAAAGTAATAGAGGCCATGATAGATTATTATGGCAAGGATTTAAAGAGAATAAACCATTTTTTAAAAGTTTTTTCTTTTGCTAAAACAATAGGTGAGGGGGAAAACCTTGATAGCGAGAGCCAAAATCTTCTTGAGGTTTCGGCAGTAGTCCACGATATAGGCATAAAGATAAGTGAGAAAAAATACAATTCAAGCGCCGGAAAATACCAAGAAATTGAGGGACCGGCTCAAGCTGAAAAGTTGCTCTCAGACCTCGGATACGACCGCGAATTTATACAAAAGGTCTGCTATATAGTCGGGCATCATCACACCTATACAAATATAGATACAAAACCGTATCAGGTACTTGTTGAAGCGGATTTCCTTGTAAATTTGTTTGAAGACGGGGCAAGTGTCAAAGCGGCACAAACCGCAGAGGAAAAAATTTTTAAAACTGAAACGGGTATCAAATTGCTCAAAAAAATGTATTTAAGCTGATCTTTTTTTTGCGAAACGCAGAACTTTTTTTATTAAAAAAAAAGTATTGACAACTCAAATAAAAAGTGTTATTTTTATGGTGTTATATGACTGACGGAACAGTGGAGTTAACCACAGTGGAGTATAACTTTTATAAGCCGACCGTCTGGGCGAAAGCTCAGATTAAGTCGGCTTTTTTTGTTTAGTATAATTTTCCAATAATATTTTAAATGGAGGTATAGAGATGAGAAATGAATGGAGAGGCTTTAAAGGCGGAAGCTGGGAAAGAGAAATAAATGTAAGAGATTTTATTCAGAAAAATTACACTCCGTATTACGAGGGCGGGGATTTTCTCGAAGGACCTACACAGGCTACTCTTGACCTTTGGGATGAAGTAAGCGAGCTTAAAAAGCAGGAAATAGAAGCAGGCGGCGTGCTTGATATGGATACAAAGGTGATTTCAACTATCACATCTCACGGTGCCGCGTATATTGACAAGGACAAGGAACAGATTGTCGGCTTGCAGACCGACAAGCCCTTAAAGCGTTCCCTTCAGCCATACGGCGGTATCAGAATGGCGGTTAAGGCGTGCAAGGAAAACGGCTATGAGGTTGACCCAGAAATTCAGGAGTTTTTTACAACCCACAGAAAAACTCACAACGCAGGTGTGTTTGACGCATATACTCCAGAAATGAGAAAATGCCGTACAAACCATATTATAACAGGTCTTCCCGATGCATACGGAAGAGGAAGAATTATCGGCGACTACCGCCGTGCGGCTCTTTACGGAGTTGACAGACTTATTGAGGATAAGCAGCATCAAAAGGATACAACGAGAATTATAATGTATTCTGATGTTATCCGTGAGCGTGAGGAGCTTTCCGAGCAGATCAGAGCACTTCAGATGTTAAAGCAGCTTGCCGAGATTTACGGCTGTGATATTTCAAAGCCCGCCTCAAACTTTAAGGAGGCTGTACAGGCACTTTACTTTGCTTATCTTGCGGCTGTTAAGGAACAAAACGGTGCCGCAATGAGCCTTGGCAGAACATCAACATTCCTTGATATTTACGCTGCCCGTGACCTTGCCGAGGGCACAATTACCGAAAAAGAGGTACAGGAAATCGTCGACCACTTTATTATGAAGCTCAGAATGGTTTGCTTTGCCCGTACCCCCGAATACAACCAGATTTTTGCAGGTGACCCGACATGGGTTACCGAGTCAATCGGCGGAATAGGAACAGACGGACGCCCGCTTGTTACAAAAATGTCTTTCCGTTATCTCAACACACTCAACAACATCGGTGCGGCTCCCGAGCCTAACCTTACGGTGCTTTGGTCAACACAGCTTCCTGAGAAATTCAAGAGCTATTGTGCCGAAATGTCAATCAAGCACCACGCAGTACAGTATGAAAACGACGATCTTATGCGCCCGCTTCACGGCGACGATTACGGCATTGCCTGCTGTGTATCTTCAATGAAAATCGGCAAGGAAATGCAGTTCTTCGGTGCGAGAGCAAACCTTGCAAAATGCCTGCTTTACGCGATTAACGGCGGTGTTGATGAAGTTACGGGTCAGCAGGTAGGACCGAAGTTCCGCCCTGTTGAGGGAGATTATCTTGACTACGACGATGTAATGAGCAAGTACAAGGATATGATGAAATGGCTTGCACAGGTATATGTAAACGCACTTAATATCATCCACTATATGCACGACAAATACTGCTATGAGCGTTTGCAGATGGCTTTTCACGACAAGCATGTTACACGCTGGTTTGCGACAGGTATTGCAGGTTTTTCGGTTGTGGCCGACTCACTGTCTGCGATTAAATACGCAAAGGTCAAGGTGGTAAGAAACGAAAACGGAATCGTTACCGATTATATAACTGAGGGAGATTTCCCGAAATACGGAAACGATGATGACAGGGTTGACGATATTGCAAAAGAGGTACTTCACACCTTTATCAGCTACCTCCGTCAGAACCACACTTACAGAGGCGGTATTCCCACAACCTCAATATTAACAATTACTTCTAACGTTTCCTACGGTAAAAACACAGGCTCAACTCCCGACGGCAGAAAGTACGGCGAGCCCTTCGCTCCGGGCGCAAACCCGATGCACGGCAGGGACAGCAACGGTGCGGTAGCGTCACTTGCATCGGTTGCAAAAATTCCGTTTATGGATTCACAGGACGGTATTTCAAACACATTTACAATTGTTCCCGCGGCACTCGGCAAGACCGAGGAACAGAGAAACCACAACCTTGTTGCGTTGCTTGACGGTTATATGCACAAGGGCGGTTATCACCTCAATGTAAATGTATTTGACAGAGAGCTTTTGCTTGACGCTCAAAAGCATCCAGAGCTTTATCCGCAGCTTACAATTCGTGTTTCGGGCTATGCCGTAAACTTTATTAAGCTGACAAAGGAACAGCAGGATGAGGTTATTGCAAGAACATTCCATTCTTCAATTTAATGTTAAAATAAAAGAGGGCGGAGTTTTCCGCCCTTAATATATATGATGAGTGCAGGTGAATTCTATGACAGGAAAAATTCATTCGTTTGAATCGTTTGGCACGGTTGACGGACCGGGCGTAAGATTTGTTGTGTTTTTTCAGGGATGTCCGATGAGGTGCCTTTACTGCCACAATCCGGACACTTGGGCATCGGATGCGGGTGAGGAATATACCGCCGAACAGATTATTGAAAAAATACAGAGAAACAGACCGTTTTATACAACGGGAGGCATAACCGCGACGGGCGGGGAGCCTATGTTACAGCTTGATTTTTTGATTGATTTGTTTGAGCTTGCAAAAAGCAACAATATAAATACCTGCCTTGATACATCGGGAGTTTTATTTGACAGAAAAAATACCGAGAGAATGAAGAAAATTGACAGGCTTTTATCTGTATGCGACCTTGTAATGCTTGATATTAAGCATATTGTCAATGAGGAACACAAAAAGCTTACGGGACACGGCAATGAAAATATCCTTGATTTTGCACGGTATCTCAACGAAAAGAATGTGAAAATGAGGATAAGACATGTAATTGTTCCGAAAATCACATATATAGACGACGAGCTAAAAAGATTGGGTGAGTTTTTAAAGCCGTTTAAAAATATCGAGAAAATCGAAACGCTGCCTTATCATACTCTCGGCAAGGTAAAGTATGAAAATCTGGGTATTGAATACCCTCTCGGTGACACTCCTCAGCTTTCGGAAGACGACGCAAAAAAAGCCCTTGGAATTATTGAAAAGGCTATGAACAGTTAAAAAAGTCGAGTACCTCGACACGCAGTTCGAGCAGACAGGTTGATATTATCAAACCTTCTTTGCCCGACAATTTTTGAGCAGTTTCACATAAAGTAAAAACGGTCGATGTTTTGTCATCGACCGTTTTATTTATATTTTATTTCGGTGATTTGCAGATAGTGCCGCCGCCCACCACATATTCGCCGTCGTACAAAACGACGGCCTGACCGTATGAAATGGCTCTTTGCGGTTCGTCAAAAACAATGTGCAGGGTGTTTTCGTCAAGCTGTTCAACCGTCGCGGGCTGTTCGCTTTGATTATATCTCACTCTTGCTTTTATTTTCATGGGTTTGTCAATTTTTTCGCAGGAGATAAGGTTTATATCGGAAGCGTAAAGCTCTTTTGAGAAAAGGCTTTCGTTGTCACAAAGAATTACCTCGTTTTTTTCAAGATCCTTTTTCTTGACATACATCGGGTGCGGCAGTGCAAGACCCAAGCCTTTGCGCTGCCCTACGGTATAGCGGATAATTCCTTTGTGCTCTCCCAAAACCCTGCCGTTTTCGTCAACAAAATTTCCGTGCGGATAGATTTTTCCCGTGTACTGCTCTATAAATTTTGCGTAGTCGCCGTCGGGGACAAAGCAAATATCCTGACTGTCACGCTTTGCCGCATTTATTAGTCCTAAATTTTCCGCAATCTTACGGGTTTGCTCCTTCTTCATATTTCCGAGCGGAAACAATGTTCTTGAAAGCTGCTTTTGGGTGAGTGAATAAAGAACATAGCTCTGATCTTTTGATATATCAGCCGATTTTTTAAGCAAAAATCTTTTTGAGTTTTCATCATACTCAATTACGGCGTAATGTCCCGTAACCACATAATCGAATTCAAGCTCATCTGCTCTTTGCATAAGCTTTTCAAACTTTATATATCTGTTGCAGTCAATACATGGATTAGGTGTTGTGCCGTTTTCATATGCGCTTATAAATCGTGATATTACATTCTCCCTGAAGCTGTCCTTGAAGTTGTAGACATAATACGGAATACCAAGCTTGTAACAAACGCTGCGTGCGTCGTCAATATCATCAAGCGAGCAGCAGGTTTTTTCTTTTTTTTCGCCTATGTCCTCATTGTCAAAGAGTTTAAGCGTAATTCCAGTTGCGTCAAAACCCTGTTCTTTTATAAGATAAGCGGCAACCGAGCTGTCAACTCCTCCGCTCATTGCAATTAAAGCTTTTTTCTTCATATAGATTACCATCAACCGAGTCTGATCATTTCGTCAATACACTTTTTTGCGTCGTTTATTGTTGACTCATCCAAAATTATTTCTTCGCCGCCCTTGCCCATAAGACAGTTGTAAACATCAACAAGAGTTGTCGTTTTCATATTCGGACAAATCAGTTTGTTTGAGAGAATATAAAAATTCTTGTCGGGGCACATATACTGCAAGTGCTCTGCTATGCTGATTTCCGTGCCGATAATAAAATCGGTTTTATCGGACTTTACGGCGTAGTCCATAATTCCCGATGTGGAGCCCACATAATCCGCCATTGAAACGACTTCCGGCGTACATTCGGGATGCACAAGAAGCTCTGCACCGGGATGCATGGCTTTTGCTCTTTTTACGTCGTCTGTGTTTACGCAGGCATGAATCGGGCAGCCGCCGTTTAAAAGCTTGATGTTTTTATCGGGGCACTGCTTTGCAACATAATCTCCCAAGTTGCAGTCGGGGATAAATAAAATATTCTTCTCATCCATATTATTAACAATTTTTACTGCGGATGAGCTTGTTACACAAACATCGCAAATAGTTTTCAAGTCGGCTGTTGTGTTTATATATGCGACAACAGCGTAGTCAGGATACATTTTCTTGACCTGAGAAATGAGCTGTTTGTCCATTTGGTCGGCCATACTGCATCCGGCAGTCGGCTGCGCAAGATATACCCTTTTGTCGGGTGAAAGTATTTTGCAGGTTTCCGCCATAAAGCGTACGCCGCACATGAGGATATTTTTGTTTTCGGTTTTGCTTGCATCAACGCTGAGTTTATAGCTGTCGCCTGTGTAATCGGCAACCTCTAAGATTTCATGAGCCTGATAGCTGTGTGCGAGCACGCAAACATCCTTTTCTTTTTTTAGCTGCATAATTTTTTCTTGAAGCTGCGATGTAGTCATATAAAAAATCCTTTCAAATAAAAGCGTAGTCAATCATATATATTATACAGTCGCAAGTTACAATATGCAATAGGCTCGTGCGCCGATTCATCTAAATTAAGATTTGAAAGGAAAAATAATACAAAATTTGTACAATATTTATTAATATTTCTTTATTTTTCCTATTTACATCATTAAAAAATTGTGTTATACTCTTTTTGATAACTAAGAGAATATATAAGTTATAAAGAATATTGCAGTAAGAATAGGAGGAGATTATAATGAAAAAGGCTATCGCTGTTTTATTTGCAGTTATTATGGTTGCTTTTGCAACTATACCTGCTTTTGCAGCCGAGGTAAACAGTCCTGTTGCGACTACGGCTCCGGATTCTTCTTTGGAGTATGAGGTTGATATTATCCCGACAGAGGGTGGAGACGGAACATATGAGTTTGTGACCGAGATTGATGAGAACGGTAATCAGGTTGTAAGTATCAGCCCGAAGCCCAACCCCGGTTATACATTTAATCATTGGGAGATCGACGGTCCTTATACCACAGAGAATGAGCTTACAGATGCTCAGATGAGACTTATCATCACCGGTGATATTACCGTTACACCTTATTTTGAAAAATCAGGTACTGTTGCTACGGGTACGGTAAGTACTGACACAAGCACAACTTCACCTCAGACAGGTGCTAATGACGCCCTGCCTTATGCAGTAGGTGTACTGTCATTGTTGGCTTGCGGTGCTGCTGTTGCAATGCTTGTTAGAACCAACAAGAGCAAGTAATTAAGTTTTTCAAAACAGCCTCCGTGTTTTTATGGGGGCTGTTTTTTTGTTGTACAGCCATGATTTGACAAATATTATAAGTGATGATAAAATTATGGTTGTGTAAAATATTCTTAGTCTTGAGGTAACAAAACACTAATTTTTAATCCTTTGGTTTGGGAGATAGCGATGAAAAAAAGGAAAAATATCGCTTTGATAATTCTGATAATATTTTTTGCTCTTGTATTTTTGAGCGCCTGTATTTACCTTGTTACAAAAATTTTACTCAATATGGAAAGCAAGGATGAATACGATATTATTGCAAGTTCTTATGCAGACTCTGTCGGAGATGAAGAAGTGACCGCTCCGTCAAAAATAGATGTTGAAAAGGCTGAAAATCCAATAGACTTTGATTCGCTCATAAAAAAGAATCCCGACATCTATGCGTGGATATATATTCCGAAAACAGAAATAAACTATCCTATATGCCGTCATGCTACCGATGACAACTATTATCTTGACCACGATATTTACGGAAATTACAGTTACGCCGGCGCTATATATTCCCAGTTTTGCAATTCAAGGGATTTTAATGACAGGGTAACTGTTTTGTACGGTCATAATATGGCTGACGGTTCGATGTTTGCGGGGCTGCACAAGTTTAAGGATAAGGACTTTTTTGACAGCAATGCAGATTTCTATGTCTATACCCAGGACAGGAAACTTACTTATGAGGTAGTTTCCGCATTTGTTTATGACGACCGTCATATAATGAATACATTTGATTTTTCTGACGATAAAGTTTTTGAGGATTACCTTAAAACTCTTGAAAACCCCCGTTCGGTAAGCAGTAATGTGCGGGAAGGCGTCAGCTTGGATATTAACAGTAATATAATTATTTTGAGTACCTGCCTAAACAGCGGAGAAGGACGGTATCTTGTTGCGGGAGAGCTGATTAAAGATGAACAGACAGAATGATGATAACTTTGAGGAGCTTACCTTGGCGGATGAGGAAAATGACGAAAGTTTTACATCAGATGAAAAGAGTACCGGCTCAGAATCCATAAAAGATGAAATTTCTGATTATGTTTTTATGAAACCTCATCGCTCAAAAAAGTATTACAGCAAACCTCGCGGTAGCGTAAAAAACGAGGATATAATGCTTGTAAAAAGCGACAGAAACAGTCGTCATAGGTCAAAACACAAGTCAAAAAGAAAGATGAAGCTTTGGAAAAAAATTTTGATAAGCTTTATCTGCGTGATTCTTGCGCTTGTTTTGATAGCTGTGGGAAGCTTTACGTTTTTGGTGATAAAAGGAAGCGATGAGCTGCTCGATGATGATTACAATATCACAGCGCCTCAGGGTGTTGAAGTACAAAACGACGGTGAATATATTGTTTATAACGGAAAAACATACGAGTTAAACACAAATGTGACAAGCATGCTGTTTATGGGAATTGATAAGCGTGCGCTTGACCAAAGTGAGGTTAACGGAACAGGCGGTCAGGCTGACGTTATCGTGCTTATAGCAGTCGATACAAAAACGAGCGAGATTACTATGCTTAACATATCCCGTGACACGATGACCGATGTAACTCTATATTCGGCAAACGGCGGCTATGTAGGCACCGAAACTCAGCAAATCTGCCTTGCCTATGCGTACGGCGACGGAATGGAAACAAGCTGTGAAAACACCGTAAATTCGGTAAAAAGACTTTTTTACAATATCCCCATAAAATCTTACCTTGCTCTCGATCTTGACGGTATTGCGGCTGTTAACGACAGCGTGGGAGGGGTAGATGTGGTATCGCCCGAAACTATCGGAAGCTTTACTCAGGGTGAAAGCTATCACCTTTTAGGGGATATGGCTGAGAAATTTGTAAGAACAAGAAGTCATGAAAGCGCGGAAGCAAACACACTTCGTATGCAGCGCCAACAGGAATATGTCAATAAGTTTATGAATAAGGTAATATCACAAACAAAACAGGATATTACAACTCCGATTAGTCTGTTCAACGCTTCATCTCCGTATACGTGCACCAACCTGAATCCGTCAAAAGTCTGCTATCTTGCACAGTCGGCTGTTATGAGCAACGGTATGTCCGTTAATATGCTGACAGTTCCGGGAGAAGCAAAAATGGACGGAAATTACGCTCAGTATTATGTTGATGAAACGCAGTTTTACGAAATGTTTTTAAGCGTCTATTACAGCGAGGTCAAATAAATAAGAATTTAGATGTTTCCTTTATAAAACCCCTGCGGCTTTTTGAGCCGCAGGGGTTGCTTTGTTTTTTAAATTTATTTTCGTGAGTCCAAAAAATCCTGCAATATAATAACTGCCGCCACTTCGTCAATTACATTCTTTCTTTTTTTCCCCCGTGTGTTTGTAGTATTCAAAAAGTTGTGCGCAGTAATAGTTGTGCCTCGCTCGTCCTGCATAACGGTTTTAACACCTGTATGTTCTTCAAGTTTTTTGGCAAAGGCTCTTGCATTTTGAGCGCTTTCGCCCTCTGAACCGTCCATATTCTTCGGAAGCCCCACAACCACAAGCTCCGCATTTGTCTTTTTGACTGTTTCTGCCGCCTTTTCAAGCAGTCGTTTAGGAGACTTTTCAAATATCACTGTATATGGTGACGCCAAAAATTCGGTTTTGTCGCAAACGGCAATTCCTGTTCTTGCCTTGCCGAGGTCAATCGACATTATAATCATAAAAGTATTCCTTTCCATACCGTGTAAACAACATTATTATAAAACAAAATTCACCGATATACAATATTTTTAATAAAGTGTTCGTTGTCATCTTTAAAATTATTTAATTGACTTTTAGTGTGCGTTGCGTGTTTGGTTGTTGAAAATTCTACAAAAGAATATAAAAACAACCATTCACATAGTGACAAAACCACTCCCGTAAAAATAATATAATAAAACTGAAAAAGAAAACTCACTTCTTAAAAGGATGTTGAATATTATGGAAAGTACAAAGGCGTTAAGAAAAAAACAAACCGATACACGCACGGATTTTGCAAAAACAGGTATAACAAATGTGATATATTTTTTGTTCGGAATAATAATTTCAAGAGGGACAATAATGGGAGAGCTTGCCCCTTTTGGTGCGTCATATGCGGCGGCGGTGCCTAAAAAATATTTGTTTTCATCAATAGTGGGTGCAGCTTTTGGATATTTGCTTCTAAAACCGACAGACAGCTTCAGATACATAGCATCAATTGCGGCGATAGGTGCTCTGAGGTGGCTTATGAGCGATATAGACAAAATAAGCAGAAGCAGGCTTTTTGCTCCTCTTTCGGCATTTTTGCCTACTGCGGCAACAGGTGTTGCGCTTCTGTTTGCAAGTACAAGCACCCTTTCGTCGTTTACAGATTGTATCATTGAGGCGGTACTTGCGGCGGGAGGAGCGTACTTTATCAGCACGGCGGTAATGCTTTCGGGCCAGCACAGAGGAATAGCGGCGTATTCAAAACAGGAAACAGCATGCCTTGTTATGTCAGGATGTGTAATAATTCTTGCTTTCGGAAATATAGCGTTTGAGGGAATTTCATTAGGCAGAATTATAGCAGTTACGGCAATTTTACTATGTGCAAAATACGGAGGTACTAACGGGGGAGCTGTTTGCGGAATTGCAACGGGCTCTGTTTTCAGCATTTCAGACGGCCTTCAGGGATTTTTATGCGGAGGTTTTGCTTTCGGAGGACTGATGGCGGGAATATTTTCTCCTGTGGGGAAAATCGGATGTGCCATAGTATTTGTTATTTCTAATGCAATTATGTGCCTTACATTCGGAAACGATGCACAAATTGGAGCTGAATTTGTGGAAAGTCTCATAGGTTCAGCCGTGTTTTTGATACTCCCAAAAGAGATAGGGAATTTTATTTCTCCCCTTTTTTCCAATGAAAAAAGCTCTACGGTTGGAGAAGCACTTCGTAAAAATATTGTAATGAGGCTTGATTTTGCTTCCAAGGCAATTTATAACGTCAGAAATGATGTAACCAATGTGTCAGAAAAGCTGCGAAAGCTCTGCTCGCCGAGCTTCGGCGTGGTGTGTGAAAATGTTGAAAAAGAGGTTTGCAGCAACTGCGGGCTGAAAACCTATTGTTACAGTCACAGACGAGGAGTTACACGAGATGATTTTTTCAGGCTTGAGGAACTGCTCGAAAAGCAGGGGCGTGTTGATGAAAAAGATGTTGAAGAGTCATTTGTAAAAAACTGCTGCAAAAAAGGTGAAATTGCAAGAAGTATGAACGTTAACTACCGTGAATATCTATCAGCGCTTGAAGCGCAGCGAAGAATAACAGATGTGCGCGGTGTTGTGGCGGGTCAGTTTTCCGGTGTAAGTGACATTCTCAGCGATTTGTCACGGGAATTTAAAAACACGATGAGGTGCGATACGGAAAGCGCCGAAAGGGTTATGTCAGCTCTCAACGCCATGGGCGCAATCCCCGTTGAGTGTGTGTGTCTTGTGTACGGTAACGGAAAAATGGTGGTTGAGCTTGAGCTTTCAGAAAAGAGCGACTCAAAGATTTCAAGAGGAGCGATAATGCGTGAAGTATCCAAGTGCTGCGGAAGAAGGTTTGATTTGCCGACAATTACTCGTGAGAGCGGCAGAATCAGAGCAGCGCTTTGCGAAATGCCCGCTTATGATGTTGAAATCGGCTCAAATCAGCACATAGCAAACAACGGCAGGCTCTGCGGCGACTGTCTTGACTACTTTAATGACGGTATGGGCAAAACCTACGCTCTTGTGTGTGACGGAATGGGAACGGGCGGCAGGGCAGCTGTTGACGGGAATATGGCGGTCTCTGTAATGGGCAGGCTGCTTCGTTCGGGTCTATCCGCCGACAGTTCTCTTCAGATAGTTAATTCAGCTCTTATGGTGAAAAGCGAAGACGAGTCGTTGTCAACGCTTGATTTAACGGGAGTTGATTTATACACGGGCAGAGTTACTCTGAAAAAAGCAGGTGCCCCTGCTACATTCATAAGAAAAAACGGCAGGGTGATTGTAAGAGAAATGCCGTCTCTGCCTGTGGGCATATTAAACGGAGTAAAATTTTCATCGGATACGGTTAATCTTTCATCGGGAGATATGGTGGTAATGGTGTCAGACGGAGTAATAACAGGAGAAGAAAAATGGCTTGAAAAGCTGATAAGAAGCTGGAACGAGGGTAGTGCGGAAGAGCTTGCGCGCGTCGTTGTGGATGAGGCTATAAAGCGTCGTGAGGAATGTCCCGACGATGATATAACTGCTCTTGTAATAAGAATTACGGACAATAAATTATAAAAATACGGGCATGATTTTCATGTCCGTTATTTTTGTATACGAGTCAGAAGTTTTGATTTTATTTGTAATCAATATTTACTTTTACACTTTTATGTGTTAAAATTTTAGTGTATGAAATGATTATTATCTGGGAGGATTAGATATGAATTCAAAGTTAAAAAATGATTCGACCGATTTTTTATTTGATGCTATACTTTCTTTGGAAAACAAAGAGGATTGCTATCGCTTTTTTGAGGACTTGTGTACAAGCGCCGAACTTAAAGCAATGTCTCAGCGCCTTGTAGTTGCAAAAATGCTTAAAGAAAAAAAGGTTTATACAGAAATTGTAAAGGATACGGGAGCGTCAACGGCTACCATAAGCCGTGTAAAGCGTGCTTTGTTTGACAACGACACATACGGATATACCCTTGTACTGGACAGACTTCTGAAAAAGGAAAATAAGTGATGAAAAGCTATGGGCAATTTGCAAAGTTTTATGACGGTCTTATGATAGACGCCGATTACGAAAGGCGTTGCGAGTACTTGATTGAGCTTTTTAAGCGTCATAATCACGAGGCGGGCATAACGCTTGACCTTGCCTGCGGAACAGGCAGTCTTACACGGCTGCTTGCAGAAAAAGGCATAGATGTTTACGGAGTCGATTCAAGCGAAGATATGCTAAGTGAGGCTATGCAGAGGGCATATGAAGAGGGACTGAATATCTTATATTTGAAGCAGAATATGCAGTCGCTTGACCTTTACGGCACAATTAATACCTGTGTGTGTACGCTCGACAGCATAAACCACCTGACCGACATTGATGATGTCAGAAAGACATTTGACAGGGTAGGTCTGTTTATGGATGATGACGGACTGTTTGTGTTTGATGTTAACACGCCGTACAAGCACCGAGAAATACTGGGCGACAACACTTTTGCTTTTGAAAACGAGCAAGTGTTTTGCGTGTGGCAAAACAGCCTTGAAGAATACGATACCGTCAACATTACCCTTGACTTTTTTGAGGAGGAGGACGGTGTGTACTACCGTTCTACCGAAAACTTCAGCGAAAGGGCATATTCCGACAACCAAATCAGACAACTGCTTTGCGGTGCAGGCTTTTCGGTTGAAGCGGCTTACGGCGATTTAAGCTTTGACCCGCCTAAGGATACTGAGCAGAGAGTAATTTATGTTGCAAGAATGGTCAAGTCGAGAAACAAAAAGGACTAATAAGAGGAGAAATTAAAATGGATAAAATAATTCGCTGTATTACGAGCGACGGAGCGATTATGGCTGCGGCAATAGATGCTTCCGATATAGTGTTTACCGCCAAAAAACTTCATCATCTTTCAAAAAGTGCCACTGCGGCACTCGGCAGACTGCTTTGCGCAACTTCTATTATGGGGGCGATGTTAAAGCAAAAGGACGCAACGATTAATTTGCGTGTGATGGGTGACGGTGAACTCGGCCCCGTTATTGCCGTCGGTGACAGCAGAGGAAATGTAAAGGGCTATGTAGGAAATGCCGACTGCCCAACGGAGTTTTATCCAAACGGAAAAATAAATGTAGCCAAGGCTGTGGGTAAAAGCGGTGTGCTTAACGTTATGCGCGACTACGGAACAGGCGAGCCGTACATCGGTCAGGTTGAACTTGTGAGCGGAGAGATAGCGGAGGATATTACAAATTACTTTGCGACAAGCGAGCAGATCCCGACGGTGTGTGCGCTCGGCGTGCTTATAAACAAGGAGGACGGCGAGGTCATGCTTGCGGGAGGTTTGCTTATACAGCTTTTGCCCGGTGCCGATGATGAAACGATTGACAAACTTGAAAAAAATGTTGAAAAGCTTGAACCTGTTACAACCATGCTTGCCAAGGGTATGAGTATTCTTGATATTTGCAAGACGGCACTTGAGGGCTTTGAAGTCGAGGTTCTTGACGAAATGCCTGTGCATTATGCGTGCGGTTGTTCCAAGGAAAAGCTCGAACGATATTTTTGTACATTGAGTGATGAGGACCTGCGTTCTATGGCGGATGAAAAAGGAATTATAACTGCGAGCTGCCATTTTTGCAATAAAAGATATGTATTTACAAAAGAAGATATTGAAAGAATTATTAAAGAAAAAAATTCGTAGTGTATAAAACGGCTTATTTACTGACAAAATACAGAGGCAAAAATATTTTATAAATTTTTTAAAAAAAGTGTTGACATTTATTCTAAGATGTAGTATTATAAATACCGTCGCCGAGAGGTACAAAGCCGAAACGAAGCGACATAGGCATGTGGGAGCATAGCTCAGCTGGGAGAGCATCTGCCTTACAAGCAGAGGGTCATAGGTTCGAGCCCTATTGTTCCCACCACAAATGGCCCGGTAGTTCAGTTGGTTAGAACGCTAGCCTGTCACGCTAGAGGTCGACGGTTCGAACCCGTTCCGGGTCGCCATTTTTGCCTCTGTAGCTCAGTCGGTAGAGCAGGGGACTGAAAATCCCCGTGTCGATGGTTCGATTCCGTCCGGAGGCACCAATTTTATGCGGATGTAGCTCATCTGGTAGAGCGCCACCTTGCCAAGGTGGAGGTAGCGGGTTCGAGCCCCGTCATCCGCTCCAATTTAAACAGCACCTAAAGGGTGCTGTTTTTGTTTTGTCAAATTAAAGTTTAGAATATTACAACTGTCTTATCTTTCGACAAGAATTAAATGTTTTTTAGTTTTATTTTAGTGAACACAGCGTTTTGTTACGCGGATTAATTTCAATATAAACCGAGATACCTATATATAATGTTATAAAAATTGATGTTTGTTTGCAAAAGAACAGAGGGCAGTGCAATATTTGCTGCCCTCTTAAAATTTTATTTGTGTTTTATAAGTTTATATCATAGCTTAGAATATCCGTAGCTGTTAACGATAGCTTCAATCTTTTCGCCTTTTTCGCAGATGGGGCAATGGTGTGAATTGTAGCTTTGATAGTCACCAAGATCGTTTGGGTCGAATATTGACGACACGGGATAACCTTCGCAGGTTTGAACAGTAGCAAAAATCGCAGAAACTCCCACAACCATACCGCCGTAATATTTTGCGGCATCAATAGCAGCCTGGGCGGTCTTTCCCGTGGTAACGGAGGCCGCAAGAATCAGCACATGTTTTCCCGCAATCATAGGGGTAAGATTATCACGGAACATTATTTGTCCTCCGGCGAGATATTCGGGGGAAACTACATATATTGTCTGGTGCGCATTCATATTGACGAAATCCTCTTTCGTGAGCTCATCTGCAATGCAGGCGCCTATAACTTCTGTCCCGTCAACGCACAGGATTGTGTCGACAATGGTGTTTGTTCTGTATGTAGCTACAAGTTCCTTTGCAACTGCCTTTGCTTCGGAAAGTCTCGTTTTTTGTGTTGTAACATCTATAAAATAATTTGTATGGCTGTGCGATGTTGCAAAATGTCCTTTTGCAACACGAAGAAATACATTTTTATTTTTTGTTCTTATTTTGTACATTTGAGCCATATTATAAGCCTCCTGTTTGGGAATTTGCAATAAAAAATATTTACTGTAAAAACTATTTTACTATACATCGACAGAAAAATCAATATAAATCGAGTAAAATTATGTATAATATTTCCTAATCAGATTTAATTTTTGTAAAAATACTATATATTGTGCTCACTATCGTTACTTGATAATAAAATACTTGCATATGCCGTATCTGTTTGGTATAATCAATGTATATACGCCAACGATTTTTTAAATGGGGTATTAAAATGAATAGTAAAAGTTTCTTAAAAAAAGCGGTTTGTTTTTCTTTGTTTATAACTGTTATGATTTTAAGTGCTTACTCGGTGCTTGCCGTTGATGTGGACGGTGACGGTGTTGACGACGGAGACTATACTGTTGATACGGTGACCGAGGTTCCTGATTATACAGAGCCTGTTGTAACGGATCCCTTTACAGAAGAACCTACGACAGAATATGTCCCCGAAACTTATCCCACGGAAGAAACCACCGAATATGAGGAACCCACTCAGTATTTCTCGGAGAGTGAGCCGAGTGAAGATGTTACCCAGGAATATACTCAGCAGGCTCAGAACGTTGAAACTTATCAGGAAACAACATATCCTCAAACTCCGACAGTCGATAAGATTGTAAGCGAAAAGAAGTACTCCACTAACTATAAGGCGGGCATGGTTTCTTGGATATGTGTGGGAGTCGGCGTTATAGTTGTAATAGCAGTTCTCATCAGCACTAAAGCAGGCGCAAGGAAAACAACAGGAAGATAATTATGATTGAATATAAAATCGGCTCAGTAAAGCTAAAATCCGGGGTCGTGCTTGCGCCTATGGCAGGCGTTACCGACAGAGCGTACAGAGAGCTTTGTATGAAATTCGGCGCCGGTATGTGTGTGAGCGAGATGGTAAGCTCAAAGGCGCTTTCTTTTAATTCTAAAAAAAGCGAAGAGCTTATGGATATATCGGATTTTGAGCGTCCGTGCGGTATACAGATTTTCGGAGACGAGCCGTTGTGCATGGCTCAGGCAGCAGAAAAGGCAATGCTCAATAAGCCTGATTTTATCGATATAAATATGGGATGCCCCGCTCCTAAAATCAGCTCAAACGGCAGCGGAAGCGCACTTATGAAAAATCCTGTTTTGTGCGGTAAAATTGTCAGAGAGGTTGTAAGAGCCTGCGATGTCCCTGTTACCGTAAAGATACGCAAGGGCTGGGATGACGGGAACTCAAATGCAGTTGAGATTGCGAAAATCTGTGAGGATGCCGGTGCAAGCGCCGTGACTGTTCACGGAAGGACAAGGATGCAGTATTACAGGCCTCCTGCTGATTATGATATAATTAAGGCTGTAAAATCTGCCGTAAGTATTCCTGTTATTGCAAACGGGGATATTGACAGTGCGCAAAAGGCTAAGTTTGTAATTGAAAAAACCGGCTGCGATATAATAATGGTCGGACGGGCGTCGCTCGGTAATCCATGGATTTTTTCTCAGATAAACGCTTATCTTAAAAACCCTGAAATTCCTATTCCTTCTCCGACACTTGAAGAAAAGCTCGGTGTAATGGTTGGTCATATTGAAAAAATGGTTGAATATAAGGGAGAGCATATGGCTCTTTTGCAGGCAAGAAAGCTTGTGGCAGGATATTTCAAGGGCATAAAAGGAGCGGCTTCTTTGAGAAACGAGGCAGGAAAAATATCCGTTTTAAACGATTTGTACATATTAAAAGATAAGGCGTTATCAGCCAATCTATAAATAATGATTTTAAAGACAAGGGGAATTAAAATGAGTGAATTGACAAATATCGCATCACTTGAATACCTCAACGGTTATGACCCGGAGGTAGGACAGGCAATGACGGCGGAGCTTAAAAGACAGCGCAGAAATCTTGAGCTTATTGCAAGCGAAAACATAGTTACTCCGGCTGTTATGGCGGCTATGGGAAGTCACCTTACAAATAAGTACGCAGAGGGCTATCCGGGAAAGCGTTATTACGGCGGATGCGAATGTGTAGATGTAGTTGAGGAAATCGCGCGCAAGCGTGCCTGCGAGCTGTTCGGTGCAGAGCATGCCAATGTTCAGCCTCACTCAGGCGCACAGGCAAACACAGCAGTTTATTTTGCAATGCTTGAGCCGGGCGACACGGTTATGGGTATGAACCTCAACGAAGGCGGACATCTTACCCACGGTTCACCTGTAAATATTTCCGGTAAATATTTTAACTTTGTAGCATACGGAGTAGATCCGGTTACTCACAGAATCGACTACGATAAGGTGCTTGAAATAGCAAAGGAGTGCAAGCCAAAGCTTATTGTGGCAGGTGCGTCTGCATATCCGAGAATAATTGATTTTGCTAAGTTCAGAGAAATTGCGGATGCGGTAGGCGCATATCTTATGGTTGATATGGCTCATATTGCAGGTCTTGTTGCGGCAGGCGTTCACCCAAACCCCGTTCCTTACTGCGAGTTTGTTACAACGACCACTCATAAAACACTCAGAGGACCCCGCGGCGGACTTATTTTGTGCCGTGAGGAGTTTGCTAAGCAGATAGATAAGGCGATTTTCCCCGGAACTCAGGGCGGCCCTCTCATGCATACAATCGCTGCAAAGGCTGTGTGCTTCGGCGAGGCTCTAAAACCTGAGTTTAAGGAGTATGGAAGAAAGGTTGTTTCCAACTGTAAGGCGCTTGCAGACGGACTTATCAAAAGAGGCAATAAGCTCGTTTCAGGCGGAACAGACAACCATGTAATGCTGCTTGACCTGCGTGACACAGATGTTACGGGTAAGGAGCTTGAAGCACGTCTTGACGATTGCTATATTACCGTAAACAAGAATACCATTCCCGGCGAGCCGCGCTCACCGTTTGTTACAAGCGGTGTAAGAATAGGTACTGCCGCTGTTACAACAAGAGGTCTTAACGAGGCCGATATGGATGAAATCGCCGAGTACATCACTCTCGTTTTAAATGACTACGAGAACAGCAAGGAAAAGGTAAGAGCCGGCGTTGAGGCAATGTGCAAAAAATATCCTCTTTACGAATAAGAATTTAAAACGCAGGGAACGGTTTATCCGTTCCCGCTGCTTTTACCCATAGAGGGGGAGCTAATATGAAAAAACCTCTTGCGGACAGATTTCGTCCGCATACGCTTGATGATATAGTCGGACAGAAACATTTGCTTGGCGAAGGTAAGCCGTTAAGAAAAATCATTGAAAACGGAGAGATTCCGAACCTTATTTTTTACGGCCCGTCGGGGGTAGGGAAAACTACTCTTGCGACTTACATCGCAAACAAGACAAATAAAACCCTTAAAAAGCTCAACGGAACAACGGCGTCTACTTCGGACATCAAGGATATTGTGGCTCAGCTTAATACATTTTCAGGTATTAACGGAATTTTGCTTTATCTTGACGAGATACAGTATTTTAACAAAAAACAACAGCAGACGCTGCTTGAGTATATTGAAAACGGAAGCATAACATTGATTGCTTCCACAACCGAAAATCCGTATTTCTATGTGTATAACGCTATATTGAGCCGCTCCACGGTTTTTGAGTTTAAATCTGTTGAGCCTGAGGAAGTCGTCAGGGCAGTATACAGAGCGAAAAATATGCTTGAGCAGGAACAGAATATTGAGATTGATTTGCCGGAAGTATGTGCCGAAAAAATAGCATTCGGCTGCGGCGGCGACGTCAGAAAAGCTATGAATGCGCTTGAGCTTTCCGTAATTTCTGCTGATACAGAAAACGGAAAAAGAAAAGTAACTCTTGAAATTGTCGAACAGCTTGTGCAGAAAAGCGCGCTGAGGTATGACAAAGACGGAGATGAACATTACGACATTGTATCGGCATATCAAAAAAGTATGAGGGGCAGCGATACAAACGCCGCATTACACTATCTTGCGCGTCTGCTTGAATCGGGGGATCTTATAAGCGCCTGCCGACGTCTTATGGTTTGTGCCTGTGAGGACGTGGGGGTTGCTTATCCTCAGCTTATACCCATTGTAAAGGCGTGTGTTGACATTGCAAGGGACGTAGGGCTTCCCGAAGCCAGAATACCGCTTGCGGATGCAGTTGTTATGGTTTGCAATGCCCCAAAGTCAAACTCCGCATATGCAGGTATAAACGCGGCAATGCAGGATATTAAAAACGGTAAATTCGGACCTATACCTAGACGGCTTCAAAATATGCATTACGACGGCGAGGATAATCAAAGCAAAGGTCAGTTTTATCTTTATCCACACGATTATAAGAATCATTATGTTAAACAGCAGTACCTGCCGGACATTATCAAAGACAAGGTTTACTATGTTTACGGTGACAATAAAAACGAGCAGGCATTTAAGGCTTATTGGAGCAAGTTAAAATCGGACGCGCAAAAGAAAGAATAGCGTCTTAAAAATAAAATAATTTGAGTAAAAAATTGGGATTGGAACGGTAAAATCAATGTAATTTACCGTTCCTTTTTCTTTTGTGTAATATTTACTATAAAGTTGTGCAATGTAGACAAATTTTGGAGTAATTTTTTGTAAGCATAAATTAGAAAAATATTCTAATTTAGAAAATTATAAAACTCCTGTTGAGTTAGAATAATTGTGTAATTGTGGAGTAGTGTTGAGTATCTTCACGCACACAACCATTTTAATGAATTTGGAGGAAAGTCATTATGGTAAAAAAACAACACAAAGTATTAAGCATAGTTCTGTGCTTAATGCTTGCAGTGTCTGCTGTATTTGCAGGTACTGTGGGTGCCTTTGCGGCATCAGGAGATACTGTTTACTGCAGACTGAACAACGGCTGGGGTTCGGTTTATGCCTACATGTGGTCTGCAGATTCAGGTAACAACGCGGCGTGGCCCGGTGTTAAGATGACGGAAGTTGAAAGCGGTGTATATTCATACCAGCTTACAGGCGATTTCGATATGATTATCTTTAACAACGGCAGCGGCGGAAACGGCAATCAGACCTCTGACCTTTCATATGCCGGAAACGGTAAAATTTATGATTTGTCATCAGGTACATGGTCGACCTATGTTGAGGTTCCGACAGACGCTACAAAACCGACTCAGGCTACAGGTGCTACAACTGCTACAACTGCTACGGAACCACCTGTAACAGGTGAAGGCATCACAGTTTACCTCAAAAACGAGGCAGGCTGGTCTAATGTCAACTGTTATATGTGGTCTGACGGAGCAGGCAACAACGGCGCTTGGCCCGGTAAGGCAATGACAAATATCGGTGATGATGTTTATATGTATACATCGTCAACCGCTTTTGAAAACTGCATTTTTAACAACGGAAGCTCACAGACATCTGACCTTACAGCTATGGATGGTTATATTTTTAACAACAAGACAAATACCTGGTCTGTTTACGATACAAGCGACCTTCAGGTTAAGTCTTATTCTGTTGACCCGTCCTCAAACATTTATATCGGTACCGATGTAACTGTTTCAGCTGTTGCACAGAACAAGAACGGTGCGGCTGTAAGCTATAAGTTCTCTGTTACAAACGAAATGGGCGGCACATCTGTTATTTCAGATTACAGCCCCGCAAACTCAGTAGTTTGGACTCCTTCTGCTGCCGGAACATATACAATCAATTTCGATTTTAAGGACGGAGAAGGCAACGAGAATAACCGCACTCTTGAGGTTGAGGTAACTGATGATTCAACACTCATTAAGCCTGTAATCAAGAGCGTTTTCCCCGCAAATCTTAATTTGATCAAGGTAAATACTCCCACTACTGTATCTGTTAAGGCAGGCGGCGGTAACACAGGAACAAAACTTCTTTTCTACAAGTATGTGGTTACAGATCCCAACGGTGTTGAAAATACTCCTTATTATACGCTCAACAGCACATATACCTTTACTCCCAATATGATCGGTGAGTATGAGGTAAATGTATATGTTCAGGGTTCTGATAACAGCACCGTAAGCAAGACATATAATTACACATCAACTGACGGTGATGTTACTAATCCTACAACAAAGCCCACAACGCAACCGACAACAGCAACAACAATGCCCACAACGGTTCCTACAACGGCTCCCACAACAGTTCCTACGACAGCTCCCACAACAGCACCTACGGATCCCGAACCCGAATTTATTCTCGGCGATGTTGACGGAGACGGACGCGTATCAATTGCGGATGCAACATATATTCAAAAATATTTAGTTAATATGACTGGATATACGAATATTGATTTGAAGGTTGCCGATGTAGACAAAGACGGAAGAATTTCCATCAAAGACGCTACTGCAATTCAATACATGCTTGTAATGTGATTTTGTTTTTAATTAGGAGATTATTATGACAGGATTTAAAAAGTTAAGTGCGTTTATCCTTGTCCTTATGATGGTAATTTCCACAGCTGTATTCACGGTAAACGCTGCTGAGACCTCGGATACAAACGAGGTTTCGGCAGATTCAGCCGAGTCTACGGGCATTACCGTTTATGTTAGACACAAGGATGTTGCACAGCCATATATTTACTTGTGGAACTCTCTTCCTACAAACAGCGCAATGTCAGACTCTTACCCCGGTGAAAAGATGACAAGTGCTGACGGCTGGTTTAAATATTATATTCCGTCTGTAACTAAGGTGAACGCTATAATTACAGATGCAAACGGAAATCAGTACTCAAAAGAGCAGAAGCTCACATCCGGTACAGACTGGTGGTGTGATGACGGTAAATGGTCAAAGTACGATCCCGACGAGCCGGATCCGATAGGCAGCGTTGATATGCGTGAGGAAACAATCTACTTTGTTATGACTACTCGTTTCTATGACGGAGACACAGGTAACAATGTTCACTGCTGGGACGACGGTCAGGCAGGTAACCCGGATAGTGACCCCGCATGGAGAGGCGACTTTAAAGGCCTTGCTGATAAGCTTGATTATATCAAGGCTTTAGGTTTCTCGGCAATTTGGGTAACGCCAGTAGTTACAAATGGTTCGGGATATGATTACCACGGTTATCACGCAATGGATTTCAGCACAGTTGACGCACGTTATGAGAGTGATGATTTTACATACGAAGATCTTATCAGAGCGGCTCATCAGAAAGATATGAAGATTATTCAGGATGTTGTTTTGCAGCATACAGGTAACTTCGGTGAATCATATTTCTGCAACCTGTTCACAAAAGATCTGAGCGCCGACCTGTCTAATCTTGAGGAGTCAATGATTCCGACAGATTATCTGCTTGATACATACGGACTCGATTCTCCTGAAGATTATTGGGCGCAGACCGGTGCAATTCAGTATTCACAAAGACTTAATCTTATGAAGAATACTACATACTCAGGCAGCAACGGTAACTCGACCGGTTCTTATCCCGATGAAAAAGATTATTCGATGGATAAGGTTTCACAGAGCGATGTTTACAACGCAAACAACTATTATCACACAGGTTACTTCCAGAGCCTTAACTGGGACGACTGGACCTGTAAGTATGCACAGATTGCAGGCGACTGTGTTGACCTCAACACAGAGAACCCCGCTGTTGCAGAATACATTGTAGATTGTTATTCTAATTATATCCAGATGGGTGTTGACGGATTCCGCGTAGATACAGTTCGTCATATTCCCAGAATCTCACTAAACCTTATGTATAATGATCAGCTCCTTGACGCCGCAAAGGCAGAGGGCAAGTCAAACTTCCTTATGTTTGGTGAGATCTGCACCCGTTATACACAGATTTGGTATAGAGGACATGCCGAGGAGTCGACTCCCTACTATACTTGGAAAGAGTCAAACAGCAAATGGGCAGACCTCTGGAGCTGGGGCACAACAGCCGAGGATGTTAACAACAATATGAACGTTACATTCGACCATTATCTCGAAGAAGATAACCCCGACGATCAGCCTACTTCGGATAACGCATTCCTTGACGGTATTACATACCATACGCCTGACAGATCAATGGCTTCCGGAATGGAGGCTATCGACTTCCAGATGCACAGAATGTTCGGTAATGCAAGCAACGCTTATAACTTTGCAAAGGGCAACGACCAGTACTATAACGATGCAACATATAATGTAATGTATGTTGATTCTCACGACTATTCGCCTGAGCAGCCTGATGAAAAGAACAGATTTGCCGGCGGTACACAGACTTGGGCAGAAAACCTTTGCCTTATGTTTACATTCCGTGGTATTCCCTGTGTATATTACGGTTCTGAGGTTGAATTCCAGAAGGGCGCCGTTATTGACGTAGGTCCTAACGCTCCTCTTTCAACAACAGGTCGTGCATACTTCGGTGACAGCCTTGAGGGTACTGTAAACGCTACCGATTTCAGCGAATACACCGCTTCGGGTACAGTAGCTGATACACTTAACAGTCCGCTTGCAAAACACCTTTCAAAGCTTAACGCAATTCGCCGTGCTGTTCCTGCTCTCCAAAAGGGTCAGTACACAGCTTCAAGCAACTATGTATCAGGCGGAGATATGTCTTACATTCGCCGTTACACAAACGAGGAAGAAGGCGTTGACAGCCTCGCACTCGTGACAATTTCAAGCGGCGCTACATTTAAGAATATTCCAAACGGAAAGTATGTTGACGCTGTTACAGGCGATGTTCAGAACGTAACAAACGGAACACTCACAGTTCCTTCAATCGGCAAGGCCAACATGAGAGTTTATGTTTGCTGCGCATCCGGCTTTGACGGTATCGACGGTGCAATCGGCGGTACATCAGAGTTTCTTAAATAATTTTTAATAAATTATTTATATAAATTTTTCGGCGCTCCTTTAAGGGGCGCCGATTTTTTGCTCTATGGGAACTGCAAAAATTGTCGTGCGGAAAAGATTTGATAATATCAACCTGCCTGCCGGAATTGCAGTCCAAGACACTTGACTTTTCATACAATAATAAATTTTTAGTGCGCAATATCGGGAATAAAATATAATTATTTACCAATACTTATTTTAAGGATTCACATAAAACAAAGAATATAAATTTTGTTTAAATAAAACCTCCGCTTACAAACTAAAATGTTTGAAGCAAAGGCAATGTGCTTCCTTAATATGATATTGGGGGAGATTTTGTGCAGTACGGAAAGGTTGAAATATGCGGAGTAAACACATCACAGCTTAAATTATTAAAAGAAAGTGAAAAAAGAGAGCTTCTTTTGCAAATAAAAAACGGAACCGAAAGTCAGAAGAAAGCGGCAAGAGACAAAATGATAAACGGAAATCTGCGTCTTGTGCTTTCGGTAATTCAAAGATTTACTAACAGAGGAGAAAATCTTGACGATTTGTTTCAAGTCGGTGTTATAGGTCTTATAAAGGCTATTGATAATTTTGACCCGTCACTTGATGTGCGGTTCAGTACCTACGGTGTGCCAATGATAATCGGTGAAATACGCAGGTATCTGCGAGACAACAATTCCGTCAGGGTGTCTCGTTCAATGCGGGATACTGCTTACAGGGCAATGCAGGTAAAAGAGGAACTTACAAATAAAAACGACAGAGAGCCAACGGTAGAGGAAATTGCAAAAATTATGGAGGTACCAAAAGAAACCGTGGTGCTTGCGCTTGAGGCGATAGTAGAGCCTGTATCTCTTTATGAGCCGGTGTTTTCGGACGGCAACGATACAATTTATGTTATGGATCAGATAGGCGACAAAAACGACGATTCAACCTGGCTTGAGGAAATTGCCGTTAAAGAAGCAATTAAAAACCTCTCTGACCGTGAAAAGCGTATACTGTCAATGCGATTTTTCAGGGGAAAAACTCAGATGGAAGTCGCAAATGAAATAGGTATTTCTCAGGCTCAGGTAAGCAGAATTGAAAAGGGTGCGCTTGATTCTATCAAAAAGAATATATGATGTTTATTTATAATTCAAAAAAGTATTTTGGTGTGAATTAAAAACACTTACATTTTATATCAGTAGGAAAAATAAACTGTCGATACGCATAATTTCATCTTGTTAATTCTTAATACAATAGGTATTTTAATTCATAAGAAAAAGTCTGCCGGTTAAAGCAGACTTTTTTGTTTTGTGTATTCGTTATAAAGCGTTTCGGAGACGGACATTTTTGTTATTATGTTTTTTACAGTTATATCAAGTCCCGAATTTTCGCTGTAATCGGCCGGGTAAATAAAATCGACCCTGTCTTTTTTCAGCAGCTCCTCAACCTTATTGTCTTTCTTTTGATAGACCGCTATTGAGTAACCGCCGTAGGCTTTCATCATTTTCATACACGGCACATCCGAAAGTCCGTCGCCTATGTAAATCATATTGCAGAAAGGGACTCTTTTGCTGTCGTCGGGCATTGAACGGTTAAGGTCAATATCATTTGCCACATCAAGGACGCCCTTGTTAATTCTGTAAACAAACTGCGTTTTATTGGTGTAATTAACATCGGTTTTCGGCCAAACGCCGTTGCCGTTTTCATCGTACAAAAATTCGCAGGCAAATATGCTCTTAAAATATTTACTTATCGACGTTCCTTCAATAATTTCTTTCATACCCGATGAAATCACATAATGTTCAACCTGCATACCGTTTGTAAGACCGAATCGGGTTATCCTGTCAAACCAACCCTCAACACCGTTAAAAAGCTCAACATTTTTGCCCATATCGACGAGCTTCTGCCTAAGTAACGGTATTTTTTTATCATTTGATATTTTAACCATAGCGTACATATACGCTAAAATTGAGTCCATATGCTCATTTTTGCCGAGTGTGTTTGCGAACTGCCAAAATTCCTGCTCGGTCATTCCCAAGCTCGGAATAAAGCTGTATCCCTGCATATCCTTTGTGCAGAGAGTACGGTCAAAGTCATACATTATTGCAACAATAGGTAAATTATTCATTTACACACTCTCCAAAGTAAGTCAGAAAAAACAATTATATTTTATCTTTCCGAATAAGATGTTATCTCAACCGTTTCTATAATAACATTTTCGACGGGCTTTTCGTTTTCGTCGACCTCAATATTTGCAATTTTGTCTATAACATCCATTCCGTCAAATACCTGCGCAAAAACTGTCTGCCCTCTGTCAACGGCGTTGTATGCACCGTCCAAATAAGGATTGCCGCCGTATTTTTCATAAAGAGTCCTGACTTCTTCAGGAACGGTGTCGGTATTGTAGCAGTTATTTCCGTTTTGGTCAATAAAAGCCGAAAGCAGATCGGAATCCTTATAATTTGAAAGCTGAGTTTTTACCGTTTTCCACATATCCTCAAATCTTGACCAGCCGCCGTTTTTTTCAAACTGTTCGGCACTCGTTTGATTAACAAAAAACTGGCTTCCGTTAGAGTCCTGCGAAGTGGTTGCCATAGAAACAGCTCCTCTTATGTTGAAAAGGCTGTCGCAAAATTCATCCTCAAAATAAGTACCGTACGAGCTTGTACCGTTAGGCATATTTTCATCAGTTCCGCAATGTCCGCCTTGAACAATAAAATCTTTGACAACGCGGTGAAACGTGGTGTTGTCAAATTTGTTGTCTTTAGCGAGGTTGATAAAATTTGTAACTGCTTTCGGAGCCTGATTAGGGAAAAAGCGCATTTTAAAGTCACCGAGACTTGTGTGCACAACAGCTATTGTGTCGCCTTCATCAGGCATATCAAGCTGAAATCCTACGGAATTCTCAGCGTCGTGATAAACATCGGGATTAATTCCGAGCTTTTCTGCGTCAATTCCAAGCAATTTTAGCGCATCTACCGCATTTGCCTCGTCTGCCGTGCTGTAATCAGACAAAGAAGCCGCCTTTGTCTGCTCTGTTTGAGAAGAGATTTTATTTTTGCTTTGACATCCGCAAAACGAAACGATCGAAGAAAGGCAAATCACTATGCATAACGACTTTGTCAGATTTCTCCTTAACTTATCAGTGTTCATAATATATTTCCTTTCGGGATTATCTATAAAACACACACCTGTATTTTATCATAAATTCAGCATAAATGCAAGTTGGTGGCATTTTTGAGAATGTGCTTATTTTTTAGCAAGGTAATAAGTTGTGCCGATTTTTCATATGTTTATTTGTAAGCAATTATTACCTAATATAACGGAGGTTTTAAAATGTCAGAATATTTACCGGAGGGAAAGCTTATTTTAACGCAGGAGAATCAAAATATAGTTCATTCTCCTCAGTTATTAAATGAGGCTTTAGCAGAACAGAAAATACTTGAAGCAAGAGCTTATATGTGCGACTCGAATCACAATTTAATTGTTGACCTCGGCACAATGAAAGGTATAATCCCCCGTGAGGAGGGGGCGATAGGTATTAAGGAGGGCACGGTCAGGGACATCGCGGTTATTTCAAGGGTCAACCGACCCGTATGTTTTATTGTCAAGGGGTTTGAAACAAACGAAAAAGGTGAAAAATACGCTGTACTTTCAAGGGAACAGGCTCAGAAAAGATGCCTTGAAAACTATATTTCAAAGCTCAGGTGCGGAGACGTTGTTGACGCAAAAATAACTCACCTTGAAAATTTCGGCGCATTTGCGGACATAGGCTGCGGAATAGTTGCGCTTATGCCTATCGACACTATATCGGTTTCAAGAATCGAGCATCCGAAGGAACGCTTTACAGTAGGTATGGATATACGCGCTATTATTAAGTCGATAGAAAACGGTCGAATAAGCCTGAGCCACAAGGAGCTTTTGGGGACATGGGAAGAAAATGCGAAAAAATTTTCAGCGGGAGAAACCGTGTCGGGCGTTGTAAGGAGCGTAGAAAACTACGGTGCTTTTGTCGAGCTTTCGCCTAATCTTGCCGGACTTGCGGAGTGCAAAGAGGGTGTAAAAGCAGGTCAGCAGGCAAGCGTGTATATAAAAAGCATTATCCCTGAAAAAATGAAAATCAAGCTGATTATCATTGATACCTTTGATTATAAATACAATCCGCAAAAGCCCCGGTATTACTATAACGGGAATCATATTGATAAATTCATATATTCTCCCGATAACTGCCCAAAGCATATTGAAACGGTTTTTTAAGTTGACAAGAAATTGCTCCGATGTTATGATTAAAACAGCAAATCAAAAGAGGAGTAATTTATGGATATTGCCGATATTATATTAATAGTTTTATGTTTTGCACTGCTTTGCATAGGGGTGGTTACTGTCGCCCTCGTTTTTAAACTCAAAGGCAGCGCAGGTAAGCAGGATTTGACTTGTGAAGATGTTTCAGCCATAGTCAGAAAAGAAGTCGGAAATCAAATGAGCGTACAGCGTCAGGAAATATCAGTCCAGATTCAAAGCACGGTAAAAAATATGGGGGATATGATTTCCGCAAGTCAGACAGAAAAGATGTCGCAGCTTGAGGAGAGGATAAAAACCTTTTCGCTTGAAAATGAACAAAAACTTGAAAACATACGCCGCTCTGTTGAAAAACGTATTGAATATCTTCAAAACGATAATAACCGTCAGCTTGAAAAAATGAGGGAAACTGTTGACGAGAAGCTGCAAAAGACCTTGGAAGAAAAAATGAACAAGTCGTTTTCGCTTGTAAACGAGCGCTTGGAGCAGGTGTATAAAGGACTCGGCGAAATGCAAAGCCTTGCGGTCGGTGTTGGGGACTTAAAGAAAGTTTTGTCTAATGTAAAAACAAGAGGCATACTCGGCGAAATTCAGCTGGGCAGCATTTTGTCGGAGATACTTTCACCCGAACAGTACGATGAAAATGTGGCGACCAAAAAGGGCTCAAAAAATGTAGTTGAGTTTGCAATAAAGCTTCCGTCAGATGATGACAGTTTTATTTATCTTCCCATAGACTCAAAATTTCCCGGTGATACATATGCGGCGCTTCGTGATGCGATTGAAAAGGGTGATAAATCTGAAATTGACGCTGCATCAAAAAACCTTGTCGCCACAATAAAAAGCGAGGCTAAGGATATTCGCGACAAGTATATTGATCCTCCCAACACTACGGAGTTTGCAATTATGTTTTTGCCGTTTGAGGGGCTTTACAGCGAGGTTGTAAACAGGGGATTGGTTGAAATACTCCAGCGTGATTACAAGGTCAATATTGCAGGCCCCAGCACCATGGCGGCGCTGCTCAATTCGCTTCAGATGGGATTTAAGACTCTTGCAGTTCAAAAAAGAAGCGCTGAGGTTTGGGAAGTATTGGGCTCTGTCAAGCAGGAGTTTGACAAATTTAACGATGTTCTTGTACTTACTCAGCAAAGACTTGATCAGGCGAACAAGGAGCTTGATAAGCTCGTCGGAGTTAGAACAAGGCAGATTCAGCGAAAGCTTAAGAATATTCAGTCGCCTGTTTCGCAAATTTCTGCATTTTCCGATTTTGAAGATGACGAATAATTCACAGATTTTTCTTTAGTTGAATAATACAGCAAAAAATAAACCTGACGTCGGATTCCGAAGTCAGGTTTTTGCTATTATGTGATCAAATTTTGTTTGCCAAAGCTCTTTCAAGCCAAATATCAGCTATGTCCATGGCAAGGAACAGTCCGTTTTTTTCACTTGATTTAACAAGCTGTTTTCTCGGTGAAAGATACGGGTCGGTAGCCATAAGCTGTACGGTAACTTTGTCGGGAAGTTCGTTTCCGTTTACTTCTTTTTTTGATTTAATATGAAGTCTTATAACATAGGATTCTTCCATACTTCCGTAATAAATCTCATCACCGCAGCGAACAAGCGGTCTGCCCTTATAGGTGGAAAATTCCGTGTTTTGTTTATTTGTATCTGCCACAAGGCTCATCCTTTCTTAAACATTGAGGTATGACTTAACCAGTGCTTCAAGTAAGTCGTCACGGTCAATTTTGCTGATGATATTACGGGCATTGTTATAAGTTGTAATATATGTGGGGTCCTCGCTGAGAATATAACCCACTATTTGATTTATCGGATTATATCCCTTTTGTCTTAACGCATCATAAACAACAGTTAGGCTCGTTTTGATTTGGTCGTCTTTTTCTTCTCCAAGAGAGAAAATCATTGTCTTATCCAACATACTGAAACACCTCCTATTCGTCTATTATAATATATATGTACAAAAATATCAAGCAGTTTAGCAACAAAATAAAACTAAATTACTGCTCCGCAAAATAATAAAGCGGGACAAAATGCCCCGCTTTGTTAGAATATTAGATTACCATTGTTTCGTTTTTAAAAATCAGACATTTTTATGCGTTCCTTAGCTTTACTCCGATGGTTTCCAGCTTTGAAAGAATGCTGTCAATAATCTCTTGAACTTCGCTTGATGATAGAGTTCTCTCGTTTGACGAAAATTCAAATCTTACTGTTATGCTGTGAACGGTATCTGTATCATAGGTATCCACTATCTTAGTGCTTTTAAGTATTTTTCCGCCCAATTCGTTCCAACATTTTGAAAGGCTTTCAAAGAAAACTCCGTTCGGAATTTCAAGGCTTAAGTCGTAGTCCATTGTCGGGAATTTTGACGGCTCCTCATATACAATAGCATTGCTTTGAGCCTGTGTAAATTTCTCAACATCAATTTCAGCGAATACAATGCTTGCCTTTTTGTCGATTTTTTTGCTGACAACGGGATGAACTATTCCTATTTTTCCTATCTCAGTATCTCCGATAAGAACTGTATTAAGGTTAACAGGATGTTCATAGCTGTGCGTCGGCTCCGCCTTTTTAAACGACAGCGTATTGTGCTTAATATCGTTTGTAATTACAGAAAGCATATCCCTGAGTTCAAAATACAAAGTTTTTATATCCTTTGTCTTGCTGAAAAGTGTAACTGCAAGCATCTTGTTTTCATTGCAAAGGTTATTTTTGTCAACACCGTTTACAACGCGTCCGATTTCAAAAACACCGAAGTCTGTTGAATACGAGGTGTTTGACTTAACCTGACAAAGCTGTGTGGGGATAATTGATTTTCTTATGGTTTCTATGTTGGGGTTCGTGGCGTTTGCAAGCTTTATGTTACTCTCAACAGGAATGTTGATTGCCTTTTGCTCATCGCTGTATGCCCATACATATGAATGAAGCTCGTGAAGATTATACTTTTTAACGAGAATATCCTTTATTTTATCCTCATTTGATTTGACAGCTTCAACTCTTACGGGATAAAGGGGAGAGCGGGTTGTGTTTACATCAAAGTTGTCATAGCCGTATATTCTTGTAATTTCTTCAATAATATCGGCTTTGAGCGTAACGTCTTTTGTGGCTCTCCAGGATGGAACAACAACGGAAAATCTGTCATCTTCAAGTGATACTTTAAAGCCGAGGCTTGTAAGTGTATTTACGATTGTATCGTTGTCTATTTCAATTCCGGTGTAGCGGTCGACAAAGCTCTTGTCAAAATCAAGGGTAATTGTTTCATAGTGAAAAGCGTATTCGTCTGTAAGTGATGAAACAACCTTAATATCCTTGTCGTATTTTTTAAGCAGATATAAAAATCTTGCAATCGCCGTATCTGCCATTTCGGGGTCAAGGCACTTTTCGTAACGCATTGAAGCGTCGGTACGGTGAGCGAGGCGCACGGTGGATTTTCTTATTGATACTGCGTTAAATGTAGCGGATTCAAGCGTAAGAGTTGTTGTGTCGTCTACAATTTCCGAATCAAGACCGCCCATTATTCCCGCAATGGCAACAGGGGTGTCGCCGTTGCAAATCATAAGTGTGTTTTCGTCGATGCTTCTGTCAACTCCGTCAAGTGTGCGGAAAACAAACGGCTTATCAAAGCGTTTGATTCTGATTTTTTCAACCTTGCGTGAGTCAAAGGCGTGCATCGGCTGACCCATTTCAAGCATAAGGTAGTTTGTGAGGTCGGCAAGGAAGTTAATCGCTCTCATACCGCAGTAATAAAGCCTGATTCTCATATTGACGGGGCTTATGCTTCTGTTGATATTTTCAACCTGAAGACAGCTGTAACGCTGACAAAGACTGTCCTCGATTTTCATATCAACCTTAGCGAGATTATCGTATGCCTTTAAATCATCAACCTCAAGCGGCTTTAATTCTCTTCCCGCAAGAGCCGCAAATTCTCTTGCTATACCGTAATGGCCCCACAGGTCGGGACGGTTTGTGAGCGACTTGTTATCAACCTCGAATACAATGTCTTCAATTTGATAAAGTTCTTTTAAGTCGGTGCCGTTTGCAACATCATCGAAAATTTCCATAATTCCCGAATTATCGTCCGAAATTCCGATTTCAGCCTCGCTGCAGCACATTCCGTTTGAAACATAGCCTGCAAGCGGTCGGGGAGAAATAGTAATGTCGCCGATTTTTGCACCTACTTTTGCAAAAGCTGTTTTCATACCCACTCTTACATTAGGAGCGCCGCACACAACATCCGTAAGCTCTTTTTCGCCTGCGTCAACCTTTAAGAGATGCAGTTTTTTTGATTCGGGATGATTTTCAACCGATTTAATTTCGGCAACAACGATTCCGCTTACATCGGAACCCTTATGCAAAATATCGTTTTCTACCTCTGCGGTTGAAAGCGAAAACTTGCGGATAAGCTCAAGTTTGTCAAGACCGCTGAGGTCAACAAAATCTTCAATCCAGTTCATTGATAAAAACATATTAGTTCCCCTCCTTATTCATCGTCGGTAAACTGCGAAAGTGATTTAAGGTTTCCGCTGTTCAAATCTCTTATATCCTTGATTCCGTATTTCATCATAGCAAGTCTTGTAAGACCGAGTCCGAAAGCAAATCCCGTGTACTTTTCCGGGTCTATTCCGCCCTCTTTTAAAACATTGGGGTGAATCATTCCGCATGGACAAAGCTCAAGCCAGCCGCTGTGCTTGCAGGACGGACAGCCCTCTCCTCCGCAGATAAGACAGCTTATATCAAGCTCAAATCCCGGCTCCACAAACGGGAAAAATCCCGGTCTCAAGCGCACCTTTATGTCCTTTCTGAAAACTTCGGAAAGCATTGTTTTCATAAAGAAAATAAGGTTTGAGATTGATATATCTTTGTCAACCATAACTCCCTCCATCTGGAAGAAGGTGTTTTCGTGACAAGCGTCGGTTGCTTCGTTCCTAAAGCATCTTCCGGGGAAAATAGCTTTGATAGGCACTCCGTTTTCAATGAGATTTTTGCCGTATTTTTTAAGTATTGCATTTTGTGCGGCAGAAGTCTGAGATTTTAAAAGTTGTCCGTTTTCAAGGTAATATGTGTCCTGCATATCACGGGCGGGGTGATGCTTTGGAATGTTAAGCGACTCAAAGCACTCATAATCGGTAACAACCTCGGGATAATCTTCCACGGTAAAGCCCATCGACTTGAAGATTGTTTCGCACTGACGCTGAACAAGTGTGATAGGGTGATATGAGCCCCTTGAAAGATCGGCGGGAGTTGTCACGTCAAACTGAGGCATTGATGATATTTCACGCTCAATCTCTTTGTTTTTTAGTTCCTCTGTTTTTTCTTCGATTTTTTCCGCCGCATAGTTTTTGAGCTTGTTTACTTCGGCTCCGAATGTTTTTCTTTCCTCTGCGGAAAGATCCTTCATTCCCTTCAACAAAGCCGTAATACTGCCTTTTTTGCCTAAATATGCGACCCTGATTTCCTCAAGCTCGGCAAGACTTTCTGTTTGTGAAAGTTTTTGTGTAATTTCTTCTTTCAAAATTGCTGTTTTGTCCATAAATACCTCCGTTTGATAAAATAAAAAGCCCCTGCGTAAATTCTACGCAGGGACGAAATAATCCGCGGTACCACCCTGATTTTTGCATCAATAAGAAGCAAACACTTCCTTGACCTGTAACGGAGTCAGCCGTTGAAGCCTAATACAATTTCAGCCCCACCGCTCGGGAGCGAACTTCACATCCAAACGACCGTAATGCGCTTTCAGCCGAGGCGCAAATTCTCTGAAACGGCTTTAGTCGAACGATACTTTCTCCGTCATCGCGTTATCTAAATGCTATGATAACATTTTTTCGCGAAATTTTCAAGGGTTTTGTAAAATAATTTGATTTACAAAATAAATTTTCAGTAAAATTTTTGTTACTTTTCGCAAATATTATATTGACTTTGCCGTTATAATATATTATTATAATAATGTACTAATGTTATTAATACAATATAAAAGGAGGCTAAACTATGTTTCAAATCGACTTTGCTTCAAGAGTTCCGATTTACGAGCAAATTTGTTCAAATATAATAAAACTTGCTTCTGTCGGAGTCTTTAAGCCGGGTGATAAGCTTCCTCCTGTCAGAATTCTTGCTTCTCAGCTCGGAATAAATCCGAATACTGTTGCGAAAGCGTACAGAGATCTTGAAAGCGGCGGGTATATTTATTCAACCGTGGGAAGAGGAAGTTTTTTGTCCGATAAGCTTACTGTTGATTCGGCTCAAAAAATTATTGCGCTCGATGAATATAAAAGGGCCGCAAAGGAGGCTTATCAGTTTGGGGTAAGTCACGAGGAGATGACAGCGATTTTGAATAATATTTTCAAAGGAGGTACGGAAAGTGATTGAGTTAAATGCCCTTACAAAGAAATTCGGGAAGGTAACTGCAGTTGACAATATGAGTCTTTCTATAAAAAACGGTTCTGTTGTTGGACTGGTAGGAAGCAACGGCAGCGGAAAGTCCACATTGCTCAGGCTTTTGTCGGGTGTATACAAGCCCAGCAGCGGAGAGGTTTATATTGACGGACAAAAACTTTTTGATAACCCTGACGCAAAGGGTCAATGTTATTTTATCCCTGATTTTCCTTTCTTTTATAATAACAGCACAATAAACAATACAGCTTTTCTTTACAGAAAACTGTATCCTAATTGGAGCGAAGATGAGTTTACACGCTTTTGTACGATTTTTCCGATTGACAGCAATGCGCGTATAATCAATATGTCAAAGGGTATGCAGCGTCAGGCAGCGCTCATACTTGCGCTTTCCACCTGCCCGAGATACCTTTTTCTTGATGAAATATTCGACGGACTCGATCCTGTTGTCCGTCATTTGCTAAAAAAGATACTTATCACCCATGTTGCAGAACACAATATGACGGTGGTGATAGCTTCTCATAACCTGCGTGAGCTTGAAGACTTGTGTGACAGAGTATGCCTTATGCATAGAGGACATCTTGTTATGGAGCGTGATATTGATACGCTGCGTACTGCGTTTAGAAAGGTGCAGGTTGCATTTTCGCAGGCGCCTGATAAGCCGAATATTTTTGAAGGCATAAATGTTATAAATGTTTGGCAGAACGGAAATGTGTTTAACGTAACGATAAAGGGTACTGAGGAGGATTTTATGCCGCAGCTTAATGCGCTCAATCCGGCGTATATTTCCGCGATGCCTCTTACCCTTGAGGAAATATTTATAAGTGAAATGGGGGCAGCGGGATATGACATCAACAGCATCACTTAAAAACAAGTTCAAACAGGCGAGCTCCGTGTTTGCATGGGACTTAAAAGCCTGCACGGGAACAATAACCGTTTATTCTATACTGGCAGCTGTTTTTACAACAATAATTCTTACTCTATGCATTGTTTTGGGCTCATTGTTTGCCGAAGGTATGGGTTCAGACAAATGGGCTTTTATAGATACTTCTATTGACTTTTTCCAAATTATTGCTTCGATGATGATTTATTTTCTGACTATTATTTTTACAATAATTTATACGGTTCAGATTTATTCGTATCAGCACAGTAAGCGCAAGGTGGATTTGTACGGATCCCTTCCGATAAGCAGGTCGGTGCTCTTTCTTTCAAAATCAGCTTCGGCGTACATATTTTCACTTGCTCCTGCGATGTTTTTCCTTGGAATAATTTTTATTATTTCAATTTGTTTCGGCAGACCTCTTACAAACGAGGCTTTAAGTGTATATCTCAAGCTTTTAATGGGTACTCTTGCCTGTATTTCTGCATACGGTCTTGCTTCGGTTTGTTGCGGAACAACACTCAACTCCGTCATTATGTTTTTGGCGGTTTGCGTTGTGTATCCGCTTTCCGCAATGTTTATAAAGGGCGTTATAGGCGGATTTTTTATGGGCTTTTATTCGGGAATATTCAAGGATAATTTCATTATGAACGCCTTAAATCCTCTTGCGGCATATGACGGAATAAATGTCGGCTATTGGCTGATATTCTCGGTTGTATGTATTTTTGCATCTGTTTATCTTGTTAAAAACAGACGGATGGAACGTGCTCAGGAGTCATTTGCATACTATTTGCCGTGTCACATAATTAAAGTGCTGATAGCTTTCCTTGTTGGAATGTTCCTCGGAGTACTTTTTGGTTCATTAAATGTTTTCGGATACGGGTATCTTGGTTTTGTTTTCGGATTCGTTTTGGGAAGTGTACCTGCGTTTGTTATAGCTCACTTGATTTTTTACAAGGGATTTTCAAAGCTCTTTCAAACATCAATACCGCTTGCCGGACTGATAATCATTGTAATTTCATTAATGGCAGTCATAAACTATGATGTTTTCGGATACAATGAGTTTGTTCCTAATATGGACAATGTACAAAGCGCCGGTTTTATTGACGGAGATAATTTTTATAAGGTGAACAACGAAAGCTTAGGTAAAGTTGTGAAGGATTCCTCCGAAGATTTTACAGATAAAGAAAAAATAAATTCAATAATTTCTGTACATTCGGAAATTTTGGATCAAAGTGATTTTTCTTCCGTAAGAAAGTTTCAAAATGTGTGGGTTGAAATGGTGACTGATAATCTGCCGTTTCAATTGGGGTATTTTGACTATACATTCTCCTACAAGCTCAACAACGGTCAGGTTGTTAAGAGAATATACCGAAATACTGATGTTGAAAGCGAGTATATAACGGGAGCGAATATTTACGATTTACTGAAAACCAAGGAGTATACAGAAAAATATACGGCTTTTATGGCCGCCGATATTGATGATATTGCCTGTGTTGAAGTAAAATTTAACTCAGAGGAATATTTCCGTATCAATAACCAAAATGCGGATGCGCAGGACTGCAAAAAAATTATAGAGACTTTCAGAAAAGATTTTGAAGCCGATAAGTCAGACGTATCTTCCGTTCTTGCCCCGCTTTCATATATTGATTATTCATATGACGGTTATTATTATGAAGATTATGAGGATATAGAACTTTATAAAAACTATGATCCCGATTCATTCTGCCTGATTGAGATAAAAACTTCCTATGCGGGCCTTAACGGCGGTGATTATAACAATATATTTGACTTTTTGAGCAGTAATATGGTTTTATCCGAATTATCTTCGAAAACGGAAATTTATGTAATTCCTAAAAGCTATACCGATACATTGGCTGTATTAAGAGAAGTAGGCGTGTTAAACAGCAACGATGAGTTGCAGAAAAACAGCAGTAATTATCAGTGGATAGGCTGACAGATTACTTTTTAAAGATAAAATCTTGCAAAAGGAGAAAACTAAATGGAATTATTTATCGGTCGGCCGTCTGATACATACGGCCGTGAGCCGAGGGAAATAAGGGTATACGATTTCCTTGATAATCTGGGAATAGAGTATTTCCGCACCGATCACGAGCCTGCCGACACAATGGAGGCGTGCAATAAAATTGACGCGATTCTTGATGTTGTGATATGTAAAAATCTATTTTTGTGCAACAGACAGAAAACAGATTTTTATCTTTTGATGATGCCGGGCGATAAGCCGTTTAAGACAAAGGAACTTTCAAGCCAGATAAACAGCGCGCGGCTGTCGTTTGCGCCGGAAGAAGCTATGCTTGAACTTTTGGACATTCGTCCCGGCGCAGTAAGTATAATGGGACTTATGAACGATAAAGACAACAGGGTAAAGCTTCTTGTTGATGAGGATGTCCTAAAGGGTGAATACGTCGGATGTCATCCCTGCGTAAATACTTCCAGCCTAAAACTAAAGACAAAAGATGTTTTTGAAAAATATCTGAATGCTGTAAACCACAGCGCGACTACGGTTGTGCTTAAAGGCGAATAAGATTAATTTTCTGACTGCAATTTGAGGCGCGTGTCCCGATTGCAGTCATTTTATTATGGAATGTGCATTTTGATATATTTTTCCTTTTTTTCGCTCAAACGGGCAAAGAATTCCGCAAGCTTTTGAATAAGTGCCGAGGATAAAAAGGAAGCGTCGCTTATCATAATAAACCACAAAACAGACAGCATTACCGGCTGTTCGTAAATGTGTAAAAAAGGATAAGGACCGTCCATTAAATAAAGCAGATTGAGTGTCACGGCACATGCGGCATATAAAAGCGTGGGCGTTACGGCGAGAAAAGAAAGACTTAACCTATATTCTGTACTGCCCTCAAAAAGAATGAAAGAAATTAAAGTGAGAATCGGGCATAAGAAGTGAAAATAAAAAAAGTCGCCGTTAAAAAGCATATAGGCGTATCCGTTCTCTCCGAATGCAGGTGCAAAAATTGCAGTAACAACTACAAATGTAAGATTCAAACAGCAGACCGATATATATTTAAGAATTTTAACGTATTTAGGTATCTCAAAATTTTTCTTTGAAAAAAGACTGCGAGCTGTATAAAACGCAAAGATTATACTTGCAAACATAGCAAAAAGATTGCTGTCGGTAGTGTAAAAATTAAACATTTCCAAACCCGTGTTTAAAGCACAGATTACGATTCCTGTTATTTCCAAACCTATGACTGCTATGTTAATAAGCAACGACATAAGGAGTTTAATTTTCCTTTCAAAAAACATATCAACCGCCCCTTTAACCGAGATGAAATAAAGCCTTGCGACACAAAATATATTATAAGCAGATTTTATTTTTTAATTAGTTTTCGGTTAGCGAAAAATATGGAACACCGTTTTGATTCTGCGGTGTTCCGTATTATTAAGGCATATATATTTTTTTTAATTATTTTAAGAAAGTTTTGCGCTGCTTTAATTTATCATATCAAAATTATCACGGTTTACTCTTCGGAGTATTTTCTTACTCTCAGATTAATATTGAGCAAGTCGGCAATTTTTCTGCATTTCTTAATTTCTGCTTCTCCTATTACGTCGACAACGGAGAAAACAACATTTTCGGTTAATTTTCGGCAGTTTTCTGCAAATTTGAGCATCGCTTCATAGGACTGTATTCCGAATGACGGGCGAACCGTTTTAAGATAATCTTCTGCGTTTGAGCAGTTGAGGCTCACGGAAACAGCATCAACACAGCCGCACAGCTCTTCTTCAATGTTTCTGCCGTTAATGAGATTTCCGAGCCCGTTTGTGTTTACCCTGATTTTAAGTCCGAGATTTTTTCTTATGTATTTTGCGGTTTCACACAACACATCAAATGAGCTCGTCGGCTCACCGTAGCCACAGAATATAACTTCGCTGTATCCTGAAAAATCAAAGGAATCTACCGCCCGTAAAACCTCATCAAGTCGGGGATTGTGATTTAGCCAGAGATTTGAGGCTTCTCCTATTGCGTCTGTTTTGCTTCTGATACAAAATGTGCAGGCGCAGGGACATTTGTTTGTGATATTCAAATATACCTTGTCTTTGTAGGTATAAACAATTTCTTCTGTTTTGCTTTGCATATTTAGCACCTCACAGATATGATAATATTTTTTGTTTAAACTTTACTGCGTCAAGACCTGCGCCGGCAAGAATAAAAATAACTGCGCCTGTTGCGGGCTGAACCCACCAAACGGCAAGCTCGACAAATGCTGCTTCCCAAGAATACATAAGTCCCGTTGCCGTGAAGTAACCAAAAACGGTTACTATCGTTGTAGGGATAAGCATAAGTAAGTTAGGAGGACTTATAATTTTATTTTTAAATCGGCTGTTTTTTAATGCCGATTTGCAAATTATAAACGGGACGGCGTTTAGAGCTTTTATCAGAGCCGTTGCCACGGCCCATTGAGGGTAGCCTGAAATCAGGTCTGACACCGCTCCTCCAATTGACGCGCATATTATTCCGTACGGGGCCGGCAGTATGCTGGCGGCAAGATATACCATAGAATCGCCTGCGTGATTATAACCGAAAGGCGATGGGATTTTTATAAATGCAGTTGCAACTGCAATGACCGCTGAAAACATGGCTGTAATCACAATAAGCATGGTTTTGCTGTTTTCGCCGGAGCTTCGTTTCTTTTGTTTCATAATGTGAAATCTCCTTGAATTATTCATGAAGCTGATAAAGGAATTTTTCAAAATTTATTCCGTCGTTTCGGTCATAAGACTCCTTTACCGTGTCCTTGGTTGCTTTTTCTATAAAACGGGCAGCTTTTTTCGAAGCAGAAACAAGACTTTTGCCGTTGAGCATTGACGCAAACACGATGGATGCAAATATATCTCCCGTTCCGGAAAAACTTCCTCCGTAGCATTTTGACCTTGAAAATCCGAAATCTCCGTTTGAAAGCGTCGCATTAATAATATACCCGTTGCTTTTTATACCTGTCACCACAACCTTTTGCGAGTTGTGAAAAACTGCTTTTTTGGCGATGTCACAAATTATTTCAGGAAAGCAGTCGTCATCGCTTTTTGACATAAGTTCGTTAAAATCTGTGTCCGTTAAAATACAAAGCTCTGTGAGATTGGGTGTGATTATATCGGCAGACTTTGCAAGGCTGCAAATTTTTTTGCAGCATTCATTACTGTACATCGAGTAAAGATTTCCTTCATCGCCCATTACTGGGTCAACAAGAACGATAGTATTATCATTTCTGAATCTTTGCATGAATTCAAACACTATATCAACCTGATTCAGGTCGGAAAAAAAGCCGGAATATATCCCGTCAAAGGATTCTCCGTTTACACTCCATATTTCCTCATATCGTCTAAGCTCGTTTGTAAGGTCGATGCAGTAATGATTTTTGTAGCCTGTTTGATTTGTAAGCACGGCGGTGGGCATCGGGCATGCTTGTATACCCATAACCGAAAGTATCGGTATGGTAGCTGTAAGCGAGCATTTGCCAAAGCCCGAAAGGTCATTGATAACGGCGGCTTTTTTAATCATAACCGTTCTCCTTTTATCCGTTTAAAAATTACAGTTGAATTCTATCACAAAACTGTATATTGAAAAATATACAGTTTTCAGAAAAATAATGTGCACAGTTCAGACGGCAAAAAATCAGCCGTTCGTTTCAAACGGCTGAATGATGCGACTTGAATTAAGAATAGCTCTTTGTTATTTTTAATCCGTTTGCGGGATTGTTGTTTTTAGCATAAGACTTACCCGAAACTCCTGTTACTACCTCAATATCTATATCGGTTTTTGTGTTTCCTGCGGATTCTACTACATAATTTACTATTACAAAATCGCTGCTCTTTGTGAAATCATAACCTGAAGAAACATTTGAACCGTTAAACTTGATTTTATCCGTTAATTTAAAATTGAGTATTCCGCCTGATGAAGCCTTGTCGGAAAGGCGTGCGGACTTTACTGAAAGGTATTTTGAGTCATAATTAATTGTTGCCTGGTAATTTTCAAGCTTTTCAGGAGATTTTATTTTGTAGACGCAGGTTACCGTATCGCCTTTTGCAAACTTTTCTCCGTCTATGTAGCACGCATTTGAATCGTTTACAGGCTTGTTTGCGCTTGAATTCGACGAGCTGCTGTTATTATTCGTGCTGCCTGCGCTTGATGAGTTATTGTTAGA
This sequence comes from uncultured Ruminococcus sp., assembly GCA_944415425.1. Taxonomy (GTDB): domain Bacteria; phylum Bacillota; class Clostridia; order Oscillospirales; family Acutalibacteraceae; genus Ruminococcoides. The sequence continues at coordinate 85,043 of CALYBP010000001.1, forward strand.
TGTATTGTTTCCTGAAATTGCATTATTTACTTCTGAGGAGGTTTGCTTGTCATTGTTTGAGTGTGAAGATGAACCGGACGAAGAAGATGAGTTTGCAGAGCTTTCATTTTTGGACGATGAGTTTTTATTTGAACTGTTCTTGTTTTCGTCGGATTCGCTTTCGTCCGTAACGGTGTTCCCCTCTGAATCCGTTGCGTATGTGGCGTCTACAATACTTGTTACTATCTGAGTTTCCTTTTGAACTTTTGTTTCGCCGGTATTATCCGAACTGTCCGTGCAGCCGGACATAACGCTTGCAAAAACTGAGGAAACTACAACAACCGCCGATATACATATGATAAAAATATGCTTTGTTTTGCCATTTAATTTATTTTGCATATTATTGTCACTCCCTGAAATTTGATGTATCATTTTATGATGATTATAACAAATATATTGTAAAAAATAAAGTTATTTCACAAAAATTTCACTTCAAATTCAATAAACAGTAAAATTTTGATGTTAATCAATAAAAATTGCACTTGAAAGTATGTTTTGTGGATGTTAAAATAAAATTACAAAGTTTTGCATAAAAAATTATCTATTATTTAGGAGTGATTGATTTGAAACGAGTTACAGCGATGATACTTGCGTTGATACTCGCATTCGGAGCCTTTTCGGTTTATTCGGTAAGCGCTGCTGAGCAGCCCGTTATCTCATTTGAAACGAACAAGGCTCTTTATGTTCATGCCGTTCTTAATTCGACAGACGGCGAAGCATGGCAGGCATGGCAGAGCGAGCACGACGAAGATTTTAACGAAGTTAATCCGGATGTAAAATATTTCTTTTTGCCGACGTCGGCAGATGAAAAAAGAGTAGATATTTATAACGGCTTTGAATCTGCGGTTACAGTAAACGGAGTGGAAATTCAATCCGGTGAGGCAGCAACCGTGAATTACGAGGTGGGCACAACATATTCAGTAAATGTGTTCGGCAAAAAATATGCCCTGAAGTTTATGAAATCAAATGCCGAAGCTGCAATTTATGTTAACAATACCGACGCAGACGGAAATGGCACTGAGCTTATGAAGTACCTCAATGTTGATAAGGAAAGAAGTGCCTCGGCAACGGGAGCTGTTGTCAGCGCAAACGGAAATATTGATAACACCACTATAAAGAAAATCAAGGGCAGAGGCAATACAACATGGGATAAGCCGAAGAAAGCTTATAATATTACATATGATGATGCTGTTTCGGTAGGCGGTATGAGCGCAACAAAGAAGTTTTCAATTCTTGCGAATTACCAGGATGATTCTCTTTCAAGAAACAGATTTTTGTATGACCTTTCGGATGCAGTAGGAATGCCCTATGCTTCCGATTCAAGATATGTTGACTTTTACGCAAACGGCTACTACTGGGGCTCTTATCAGATGACCCAGAAGGTTGATGTTGGCAGTTCAAACCTTATAAATGATATAGACGATGAAGCATATCTAAACTCGGACGGAACTATAAACGAAGATTTCCCGTTCCTTTGCGAGGTTGATTCAGGCGCTACCGAGGGTGCAGACTACTTTGTCACATCATCAAGTGGAAACAAGCTGACGATCAAGGCCCCTGAGCTTGAGCCCGGCGACGCAGGCTATGACGAGGTTAAGGCTTATGTTAAATCAAAGTTTGATGCGTTCTATAATTCGCTTAAAAGCACCGTTTCCGACCCATCGGTTTATGCCGATGTTGATTCGCTTGCTAAAATCTACCTTATAAATGAGCTCGGAAAGAACTGGGACGCCGGTGTGTCGAGTTTGTACTTCGTTTACAAACAGGATTCAAACGGCCAGTATAAATTCTTTGCTTCTCCTGTATGGGACTATGACAACTCACTCGGAAACGCAGTAGGAGTAGAATCGGAGCTTGACAGCATAGGTGTAACGGATTATGAGGAGTACACAGGCTGGTGGTGTATGTACAAGGGCAGACCGAGTCCGAGAAACTGCAATAACATTATGAATTATATGTCCCGCAACAAGACAATATTATCAAAGGCTGCAACCGTATGGTTTGAAGAGTTTGTTCCGTCAATTGAGGAGTTTGCCCAGACGGACAGCAGTGCTCCGTATACAAGCAGCTCGTCTGAGATGTACAGGGCAACCGATTATTACGCATTGCTCAAGGGCAGTGCAGAGATGAACTATCAGTGCGGATGGCTTGTTGACACAGGCTCGTGGATCAGCGACCATTCAAGCCTTAAGAAGGCTCACTATGATGTCGAAACAAACACATACACGGTTGACTCCAAGGCAACATCATATACTCAGGATTTTACCGGAATGTATAACTATTGCGTAGATTGGCTTGTAAGCCGTGCTGCTTGGATGTCAAGCCAAATGGCTGATGACTATGTTGCGTCAGAAAGAATTATGGGTGATGTTGACGGAGATGGTATACTTTCCATAAAAGATTCAACTCTCATTCAAAAGTATGCGGTAAATATAACTTACCTTGTTCCTTCTGTCATTAAGTGTGCCGATGTAAGCGGTGACTCAGTAGTTAATATTATGGACGCTACCGAAATCCAAAAGAAATTAGCGGGCTTGATATAAGAATCTCGGAGCGCTTGCTGTGCGGCGTCAAAAGACGGGTGCAGTATAATTAGAAGATTTGTATATTTCGGCCTTTAAAATTAATAGGTGATAGTGTTTTACGGCAGTCTTTTAAGGACTGCCGTACTTTTTATTTTATAGGAAAGTGCGTGAAAACGGTCGGGAAGAAAAAATTTGATAACATCAGCCTGTCTGCCCGAATTGCGTGTCGAGGCACTCGATTTTTGACTTGATAGGAAAGCACACGAAAACGGTCGGGAAGAAAAGTTTTGATAACATCAGCCTGTCTGCCCGAATTGCGTGTCGAGG
>CALYBP010000002.1 GCA_944415425.1 uncultured Ruminococcus sp.
GCGGCATTTTTGTAAAATATTTAATTATATCCTGTCTCGTAACTATTCCGATAAACGTTCCGAGTGCGTCTGTAACGGGAATAAAGTTTTGATTCATCGCTTTTTGCAAAAGTTCATCCATATCAACGCTTATTTCAACGGCAGGGTTAAAGTCATTTCGTATTATATCTCTCACAAAATAATTTTCAAGTTCTTTTATTCCCTTGCTTCCTTTGTCAACTATGTAATAAAGGAAATCACCCTCACTTACAGTACCAACATATTTACCGTCTTCGGAAATAACGGGTATCGCCGTGTAACTATGGGCTTTCATTTTTTCTAGTCCCTGTCTGAGAGTGTCATCCTCATAAATATATTTTACGGTTTCCTTTGGCTTTAAAAGCATTATTACATTCATAAGTTCCTCTCAATCAATTTATAAGTTTTGATGAAACATACAGCTCACCAATTAAATATACAATACCGGCAGTTAAAAGGAGAGTTTTGACCTGCAATAAACCGCTTTGGATTACGATAAATGAAGCGGTAATCGTAAGCAGATAATAAACGCCTTTTGTACCTTTTTTAAAGAACAAAAGCCACAGGAGTACATATACAGCCGTGAGCACAGATGTTGAAATCATCCAGTAATTCTGCATAAGAGCTGATGTAAAGCCCTCCTCAAGTATGCCGATATTAAAACTCATCAAAAATAAACTGCCGTATTTTCCGATTCTCTCGATATACAACATAGCTTTATTATCAATTAGGCTCAAATTCGTTTTGTGTGATTTTATATATACTATATTCGGAGCTGCAAGTATCGCAGCAAACAGAAGTCCGAAAACATTAATAAATCCAAATAGCTCCATACAATCACCTTTTTACAATTTAGATTATTATAACATACAGTTATGTTTTTTACAATGAGAATCTGTAAAACGATTTATTAAACAGGGAATCCCTTGTTATTATTTTTTATATTTATAATAAAATCAAACATTAATTTACAGTAATATTGTTTTTTATATTGCAATTCCTTTAAAAACTTTGTATTATAGTAGTGCATACAAAATTATTTTTTAATCAAAGGAAGATTTACTTGAACGATAAAAAATTTAAAATAAAAATCAGCGGTAAGCTGGTATTTAATTTAATTGTTTTCGCGATAACCGTATATCTTGCCGTGTTCTTTTTTGCATCTGAAGACGGTCTTATTGACCTGCTTTCTACGCCGAACAGCTTTATACTGGGCTGGATAATAGTTGCTTTTTTGGTTTTTGTTTCTAACATTTTTATAGATACCGTTGTTACGATCGTCTTTGTAAAATCAAAGTATAAGGAATTCAGGTTTATTGACGCACTTAAAGTAGCTTTTGTCGGTGTGTTTTTCGGTGCGATCACACCATCAAACACGGGCGGACAGCCAATGCAGTTATATTTGATGTCTAAGATGAATATAAGCGTTGGTTTCGGTTCGGCATGTATGACGCAAAAATTTATTGTGTATCAGATAGTTACAACTGTATTCAGTATTTTTGCCGTTATTTTTAAATTTGATTATTTTCAGGATGCTTTTACAAATATATGGTCCACATTATTTATTGTGTTCGGTTTTTCTGTTCAAATGCTTGTAACGGGCTTATTTTTGCTGGTTTCATTTTGTTCGGGGATTACGGCTAAAATTATTAGCGGAATTGATAAGCTAATGAAAAAAATAAAAATTATTAAGAATCCAGATAAAAAAATACAGCGTCTTAAAAGAGAAGTTGAGATGTTTCACAAGGCAAACAGCGAGCTTTTTAAAAACCCCAGGATTATTATTTTAACTTATTCGCTTGTAGCCCTGCAGGTCTTAGCAAGTTTGTCTGTTCCGTATTTTATTTATATATCATTCGATATGCCGAATATCGCAGTACAAAACGGAATTGAGCCTGCAGGATTTATCGACTTTATATGCATACAGTCATTTGTGCTATTTACCTCGAATCTTGTACCGCTTCCCGGCGCTTCGGGAGGTGCAGAGCTTGCGTTTACAATGTACTTCTCTAAATTTTTTGTAATAGGAGAGGTTAATAAAATCAAGCCCGCAATTCTCTTATGGAGGCTCATTACCTACTACGGAGCTATAATAATATCCGCTCCGTTCTCATATTATACAAAAGATAAGCATTCTGATGATATTGACGCCCTCAGCAAGGGCGAAGATGAGCTGCCTTAATAATTTTTAATATTTTTAGGATTTTATTTAGGGTGATGAAATGACAAATATTTTTGATTATTTTAATTGGCGCGGAGATTTGTCATTAAAACAGGACGGATTTAACGAAGTAGATGCCCTTGTGCTTTCACGGCTTTCTTATTTACCGTTTGATAATATTGTTTCTGCTGATATAAAGGAAAAAATCTCTTTAAGAAAAACGGGAGATAAATTTTTTTCATCTGATATTGATAAAACGAAAATACTTTGGCGCGATGATATAAATCTTCTTAAATGCTGCTCTGAATCAAAAAGATATGAAGATATGAAACTTTCGGGTTATGTTAATATAGTCGATGAGAAAAAACAGCTTCAGTTTTCGGCTGTTGCAATAGAAATCAGTAAAAATCATTATTTTATATCATACCGCGGGACCGACAATACTGTTGTAGGTTGGCAGGAGGATTTTAATATGTATCATACGTTTCCTCTGCCGTCACAAAAAACAGCTTTGAAATATCTTGAAGAGGCATCAAAAAAACTATACGGAAATTTAATATTAGGCGGACATTCAAAAGGAGGAAACCTTGCTGTGTATGCCTCATCATTTTGTAAAAATGATATTCGTAAGAGAATTACTGATGTTTATAATTATGACGGACCCGGGTTTGATTCAAAATCAATAGAAAACAGCGGTTTTAACCTAATAATAGATAAAATTCACACATATCTGCCTCAATCATCAATATTCGGAATGATGTTTGAACACGACGAGAATTATACTATTATCAAGAGCTGCCAAAAGGGATTTTTACAGCACGATATTTACTCATGGGAAGTCGTGGGTAACAAACTGGTTACACTTAGCGAAATGACGAGCACAAGTGCTTTTTTTGACCATACGTTGAATGAATTTTTGTCTACAATGAGTATAGAGCAAAGAAAGCATTTTGCGGACGGCGTATTTTCACTGCTTAAAAATTCAGATGATAAGACCTTTAATGAAATTGCCGATAACTGGAGAGCTAATTCGGCTGTTGTTTTTAAATCATTTAAAAATATGGATAAAGAAACAAGATCGCTTATTCTTTCTTCGGTACTTAATTTTGTAAAGTGTGCAAAAAATAATTTTTCAGATATTAATCCGCTTAGCAAGGGAAATAAAAAATCAAGAAAAAAGAGTTAAGGTGAACTATTGAATGGTTTACAATATAATATTAAATATTAAATTCATTGATATTTTTAACTGATAATTTACATTCCCATTGTGTTATGGTATAATAAATAATAAATTATATGAAAAGTTGGTAGCAAAATGAGCAATGAAGCAAATATAAATGGAAACACTTTGAGCAGGAGCGAAGCAAGAGAACAGGCGTTTATGATTTTATTTTCAAAATCTTTTGACGATAAACCAATAGAGGATGTATTTGAGGATAACTCACAGCTTTTTGTTGGAGGTGTTTGCGGCTATGCACAAGCAGTAGTAGGTGCTATTGAAGAAAAAATTGATGAAATAGACGAGGACATTTCAAAATTTTTAAAAAAAGGCTGGACAGTATCAAGAATATCTAAGCCGTCACTTGCAATTTTAAGACTTGCGTTTTATGAAATAAAATATCTCGAAAATGTTCCTGACAGCGTTTCTGTTAACGAAGCGGTAGAGCTTGCAAAAAAATATACAATAGATGAAAGCAAATTCATAAACGGAGTTCTCGGAGCCTATATTCGGGGTATTGAGGAAGTAAAATGAGTTTGTTTTTGGGAATTGATACGTCTAATTATACCACTTCTGTGGCTGTTTTTAACGAGAAAACAGGCGAGATGACACAGGCTAAAAAGCTTTTGCCGGTAAAAAAGGGTCAGCTCGGTCTGCGTCAAAGCGATGCGGTGTTTCATCACAATGCTCAGCTGCATACTTTAATTGCCGAGCTTGCAAATAAAATAAATGTTTCCGAAATTGCGGCCATCGGAGCTTCGGTAAGACCTCGGCCCGTTGACGGATCATATATGCCGTGTTTTACAGTCGGAGAAAACACGGCAAAAATTTTATCGTCAGTCCTTTCTGTCCCGATGTATTCTTTTTCACATCAGGAGGGACACATCGCCGCAGCTTTGTTTTCGTCAGGCAGAGATGATTTGTTTAATGAAAAATTCTTAGCATTTCATGTCAGCGGCGGCACGACCGAAGCAGTACTTGCTAAAGGCAGCAATTTCGGCTTTACGCTTGATTTAGTGGCTTCATCACTTGATTTACATGCGGGACAGGCTATCGACAGAGTGGGATTAATGCTTGGTCTTGATTTTCCCTGCGGACCTCAGCTTGAAATACTTGCATTAAAAAATTCGGAACCCGTTATTGTCCATCCCGCTTTAAAGGATTGTGATTGTTGTTTGAGCGGGCTTGAAAATATATGCAAAAATCTTCTTAACAGCGGCAGAAGCAGGGAATATGTGGCAGCCTACTGTATAGAATACATAAATAAAACGATAAAACTTATGACATGCTGCCTTATACGAAAGTACGGACAGATGCCGATAGTTTATGCAGGCGGAGTTATGTCCAACAAAATTATAAAAAATTCTGTTACAAAAGATTTTAACGCTGTTTTTGCAAAACCCGGATATTCTTCGGATAATGCTGCAGGAACAGCCTATCTTGCTTATAGGAAGTATAAATATGTACAGTCCTGATTTTAAAGCACCTCCCGTGCTTACCGTATCACAGTTAAGTTTATATATAAAATCTGTGATAGAAAACGACCCAAAGCTTAATATTGTATTTTTATCAGGTGAAATCTCAAACTTGACCGATCATTACAGAAGCGGTCATATTTATTTGTCTCTTAAAGACGAAAAATCCGTTATCAGGGCCGTGATGTTTTCGGGCAACGCGCAAAAACTTCGTTTCAGACCCTCAAACGGTATGAAAGTTATATGTCACGGCAGAGTCTCTGTTTATGAACCGTCGGGACAGTACCAGTTTTATATTGAAGATATGCAGCCTGACGGCTTAGGAGCTCTTGCGCTTGCTTATGAACAGTTAAAACAAAAACTTGAAAAACAAGGATATTTTGCTCCCGAAATTAAAAAGCCTATTCCTAAATTTCCCGATACAATCGGTGTGATTACTTCTCCGACAGGAGCCGCTGTGCAGGATATTTTAAATATTTTGCGCAGAAGATTTCCGTGCGTCAATGTTGTAATGTGTCCCGTTCTTGTTCAGGGGGAAAACGCTCCTCCTCAGCTTGTCAGAGCGGTAAAGACACTCGATAGGTATAATTTATGTGACTTGATAATAATTGGTAGGGGAGGAGGTTCCATCGAGGATTTGTGGGCTTTTAACGATGAATCTCTCGCAGACGCTATATACGAATGTAAAATTCCGATTATTTCCGCTGTGGGTCACGAAACTGATTTTACAATTTGCGATTTTGTTTCGGATTTACGCGCCCCTACTCCGTCTGCCGCTGCTGAAATGGCAGTACCTGATAAAAACGAACTTATTTCATATTATGATTCACAGCTTCAGTATACGACATCTATGATAGAGACTTTAATAAGAGATAATAATCTAAAATTACTTGATATATCGGCAAAACTCTCAAATTTATCTCCATTATCTGAAATTATTGATTTCGGGAACAATATTGACACATTATTTTTAAATCTTAATAAAATAATGAGCGACATTTACAATGAAAATAACTTATCACTTGAAAAAATTTCCGCAAAACTTGAGATGCTCAACCCTGTTTCGGTGCTGGCGCGCGGTTATTCAATCGTTGAAAAAGACGGGATACATATTCATTCAAGGACTCAGCTTAAAGCCGGGGATAAATTCAGTCTTGAATTTTCCGACGGAAAAATTAACGCTACGGTAAACGGTGATTAATATGGCTTTTACTCACTTACATTTGCACACAGAATACAGCTTGCTTGACGGAGCCTGCCGAATCGGCAGGCTTGCATGCGCTGTTAAAGAAAAGGGTATGAACTCGGTTGCCGTTACTGACCATGGAGTTATGTACGGTGTCGTGGATTTTTACAGAGAATGTAAAAAACATGATATAAAACCTATTATCGGATGTGAGGTTTATGTTGCACCGCACTCTCGGTTCGACAAAAATTCACCGCACGAAAAATACTATCATATGGTGCTTTTATGTGAAAATAACACCGGATATCAGAATCTTATAAAGCTCGTTTCTCTTGGATTTACCGAGGGGTTTTATTCTAAACCGAGAATTGATGATGAACTGCTAAAAAAATATCACGAAGGACTTATTTGCCTTTCTGCCTGTCTTGCGGGTGAAATACCGCAGAAATTGCTTGACGGAAGATTTGAAGAAGCAAAATTAAAGGCTCTTTTTTACAGGGATTTGTTTGGTAAGGATAACTTTTTCATTGAACTTCAGGATCACGGAATAGAAGAACAGCAGCGTATTATTCCTAATCTTGTAAAGATAGCTAATGAAATCGGTGTAGATATTGTGGCGACAAATGACTGCCATTATATAGAGAAAGATGACAGTAAAACGCACAACATTCTGCTTTGTATTCAGACTAATAAAACCGTAAATGATAATGATAAAATGGAATTTCAAACAAGCGAGTTTTATCTGAAAAGCGAAAGCGAAATGTTTGAACTGTTCAAGAATTATCCACAAGCTATTGAAAACACCCAAAAAATCGCCGACAGATGTAATGTTGAATTTGAATTCGGTGTGAGAAAGCTGCCGAGATTTGATGTGCCTAATAATGAAGATCACCTTGCGTATTTCAGAAGAAACTGCTACGACGGACTATACAAGCACTACGGGAAAAATCCCGATAAATCTCTTGTTGACAGACTTGAATACGAAATTTCTACCATTTCAACGATGGGGTTCGTCGATTACTATTTAATAGTAAATGATTTTGTACAATACGCAAAGTCAAAGTCAATTCCCGTAGGTCCCGGAAGAGGATCAGGAGCAGGCTCACTATGCGCATATTGTATAGGAATAACGGCTATTGACCCGATAAAATATAATCTTCTTTTTGAGCGATTCTTAAATCCTGAACGAGTAAGTATGCCTGATTTTGATATTGACTTCTGTAAGGAGCGCAGGGGAGAGGTAATTGATTATGTTGTCGAAAAATACGGCAAGGATCACGTAGCCCAGATTATTTCATTCGGAACGATGGCGGCCAGGGGAGCAATACGGGATGTAGGCAGAGCTCTTGCGATGCCGTACGCTTCGGTAGATGTAATAGCAAAGCTGGTTCCTATGGAGCTTAATATAACCATAGAAAAGGCGCTTAAAATCAGCTCGGAACTGAACAAGAGATATAATGAGGATTCCGAGGTTAAAACACTTATTGATATTGCTAAGAGTATTGAGGGTATGCCTCGTCACGCAACAATGCACGCGGCAGGAGTTGTTATAACCGACAAACCCGTTTCGGATTATGTACCTCTTTCTAAAAACGACGATAATATTGTAACTCAGTTTCCTATGACGACGCTTGAGGAACTCGGACTTTTAAAAATGGATTTTTTAGGTTTAAGAAATCTTACTGTCATAGATGACGCAGAGCGGCTGATTCGTGAGAGCAACGCTGATTATGATTCAGAGAAAATAGATGAACATGATAAAAATGTTTTTGATATGATCTCAAAAGGATATACCGAGGGTGTGTTCCAATTTGAAAGTCAGGGAATGAGAAATGTGCTATCGCAGCTAAAGCCTGACAGTATTGAGGACCTTATTGCAGTTTTGTCATTGTATCGGCCGGGTCCTATGGACAGTATTCCAACATACATTGACTGTCGCCATAACCCGTCGCATATCCGTTATAAGCACCCTTTGTTAAAGGAAATACTTGAGGTTACATACGGTTGCATAGTGTATCAGGAACAGGTAATGCAAATATTGAGGACGCTTGCGGGTTACAGCCTTGGCAGAGCTGATATTGTTCGCCGTGCGATGAGCAAAAAAAAGCATGCCGTTATGGAAAAAGAACGAAATATTTTCATAAACGGACTATGTGATGAAAACGGTAATGTGATGGTGGACGGGTGCATAAGACGGGGCGTTGATGAAAAAACCGCAAACTCAATTTATGACGAAATGGAAAGCTTTGCTTCCTATGCGTTTAATAAATCTCATGCAGCAGCTTACGCCACAATATCGTATAAAACTGCATGGCTTAAATGTTACTATCCCAAAGAATATATGGCGGCGCTCTTGTCAAGCGTTCTTGATAATCAGAATAAGATGTCTGTTTACATTGTTGAGTGCCAAAGACTGGGGATAAGCGTTTTGCCGCCTGATATAAACGAGAGTAAGCACGGATTTTCAGTATCTAAAAATAATATCAGGTACGGATTGCTTGCCATCAAAAATCTCGGCAGACAATTTATTGATGAGATTATTACCGAAAGACAATCCAGGCCATACAGTTCCTTCTATGATTTTTGTAAAAGACTTTACGGAAGAAATATGAACAGCCGCGCAATAGAAAGTCTCATAAAATGCGGAGCGTTTGATACTTTAGGGGCAAACCGCCGACAGCTTCTTACTGTTTGTAAAACAGTACTTGACGATTTGGAATATGTAACAAAGCGCAATTTAGACGGTCAACTTTCGTTCTTTGATATGGAAAACAGCTCATCAAAAACTTCTTCGCAACCGGTTATCCCTGATTTAAAGGAGTTTTCAAAAGATGAACTGCTTCATATGGAGTACGAAATTGCAGGTATGTATCTCAGCGGTCATCCGCTTGATGAGTACACTAAATTTTCAAATGCAGTTAATGCTGACAAAACCTCTGATATAATCTCAAATGATGCAGGCATATATTTTGACGGCAAAAAAGTGACGCTTGTTTGTCTGGTTTCAAAAATAAAGACGCAGCTTACGAAGAACAATAAAATTATGGCGTTTGCAACTTTAGAGGATAGATTCGGTTCAATGGAAGCTGTAATATTTCCTAATGTTTATGAAAAATTTGCTTTGTTTCTTAATGAAGGGAATGTTGTTGTTGCAAGAGGAAGCCTTAATTTTAAGGAAAATGAAGAACCTAAGCTGATTTGTGATACTCTCGAAAAAGCACGCACCGATAATGAGTGCTCTGAAAAATTCATAAATAAGGAAAATGTTATCCAAAATATAAAAAAGCAGCCGACAAAACCTGCCGCTCTTTATCTCAGAATTGATGACTTAAATACAGACTTATTTTATAAAGCAAAGCGTATTCTTGAAATTTTTGAAGGAACAACACCTGTTATCTTTTATCTTACAAACACTTCCAAATTGAAAAAAGCTCCCGCTTCGCTTTGGGTAACGCTTAATGACGTTATGATAAAAGAGCTGAAATACCAACTCGGCGAAAATAATGTTGCGACAAAATAGACAAAAAATAGCATTTCAAATTATTAATAATTAATGAATATAATAAATGCTATTGAAATCTTCATCTATATGATGTATAATACTGCTTGTAAGTTTATTTTAACACATAAAAGTGTAAAAGTGTTTAGGAGGAGAATTTATGAAAAAGAGCAAAAAGATTTTGTCTTTAATGCTTGCGGTACTTATGATGTCTGCTGTATTTGTAGGTTGCGGCAGCTCTTCTGGTGATTCAAAAGAGGGAAAGACATATAAAATCGGTATTTGCCAGCTTATTACTCACGAGGCTCTGGACGCCGCAACAAAAGGTTTCAAAGAAGCAGTTATCGAGGGTCTTGGTGAAGAAAATGTAGAATTTATTGAGCAGAACGCTGCCGGTGAAAATAACACATGTACAACAATCGTAAACGATTTTGTATCCAAGAATGTTGATTTAATGATGGCTAACGGCACCGGAGCTCTTCAGGCTGCCGCTAACGCAACAGTTGATATTCCGATTCTGGGTACATCGATTACTGATTACGGCGTTGCGCTTGAGATTGATGATTTTTCAGGTACGGTAGGCGGTAATATTTCAGGTACATCTGACCTTGCACCGCTTGAGGATCAGGCTCAGATGATAATTGACCTTGTTCCCGAAGCAAAAAATATCGGTATTCTTTATTGCTCTGCAGAACCTAACTCGGCATATCAGGTTAAAATCGTAAAAGAGTATCTTGAGGGAAATGGCCTTACAGTTAAGGAATATGCTTTTTCGGCTTCATCGGATGTTGCTCAGGTAGCAGAAGCTGCTGCTGCTGCGTCAGATGCAATGTATATTCCCACAGACAATACTGCTGCATCGTGTACCGAAACAATTAACAATGTAGTACTTCCCACAAAAACTCCGATAATTGCCGGTGAATCCGGTATATGCAAAGGTTGCGGAATTGCTACCTTGGCTATCAGCTACGAAAAACTCGGTCAGATCACAGGTGAGATGGCTGTTGAAATTCTCAAGGACGGAAAAGATATTTCCGAAATGCCGATTCAGTATGATAAAGATACTTCAAAGCTTTATAACAAAACAATTTGTGATGAATTGGGAATAAAGGTTCCTGATGATTACGAAGAGCTTAAATAATTTGCTTTGAATTTTAATATTAAGTAACATATTGCTGTGTCACTTCCCACGGGATAGCGGCACAGCTTTGTGGTATATTAAGGAATGGAGTAAAAACATGGATATTACAGGTCTCCTCGGAGCAATGCCGGGTGCGGTAGCACAAGGTATGATATGGGGAATAATGGCAATAGGAGTTTACATAACTTTTAAAATACTTGATCTCGCCGATTTGACAGTTGACGGTTCAATGGTTACCGGTATGGCTGTATGCGCTATGCTTATGGCAGCCGGCTGGAATGTTTGGTTTGCAATGTTGATTTCTGTATTAGCGGGTATGTGTGCAGGACTTCTGACAGGAATTTTCCATACAGTTATGGGAATTCCGGCAATACTTGCGGGAATACTTACTCAACTTATTTTGTGGTCTGTAAACCTTAAAATTATGGGTAAAGCTAATCAGGCGCTGCCAGCAAGAAAATTTGACGTCCTTTTAACACAGCTTAAAACAAATCAGGCACTTGTTGTCCTTGTTATTTTCTGCATTGTAATTATTGCATTACTGTACGCCTTCTTCGGAACAAAATTCGGTACGGCTATTCGTGCGACAGGATGTAACGAAAAAATGGCTCGTGCACAAGGTATTAATACTAACAGAAACAAGGTTATAGGATTTGTTATATCAAACGGAATCGTGGCTCTTTCGGGAGCGTTGCTTGCTCAGTATTCAGGTAAAGCTGACATAAATGACGGACGAGGTGCCATTGTAATTGGTCTTGCGGCTGTAATTATAGGAGAAGCGGTATTTTCTAAATTTTCTCAAAGCTTTATTTTACGACTTACGGGCGTAATTGTCGGTGGTATAATCTATTACATTGTTTATCAGGCTGTAATATTCCTTGGACTTGACACCGATTTACTTAAAATGCTCTCAGCAATAGTCGTTGCAATATTCCTTGCAATTCCTTATATGAAGAAAACATATTTTTCCAAGCCTGCGAAAAGAATTAAGGAGGTACAATAATGTTAGAAGTCAAAAGTATTTCCAAAATTTTTAACGCCGGTACTGTAAATGAGAAGCTGGCTCTTGATGAGCTTTCGCTTACTCTGAACTCGGGCGATTTTGTTACTGTGATAGGCGGAAACGGCGCCGGAAAATCAACACTTCTCAATTCCGTTGCAGGAACGTATTCAGTTGACGGCGGAAAAATTTATATTGATGATGCTGATGTTACAAATCTCCCTGAGTATAAAAGAGCAAAGTATATCGGACGTGTTTTTCAGGATCCAATGGTCGGTACTGCGGCAGATATGTGGATTGAAGAAAATATAGCTCTTGCTATGAGAAGAGGAAAATCAAGGGGACTTTCCTGGGCAATAAAAAATTCAGACAGAAAATACTTTAAGGAATTACTCTCTCAGCTTGATTTAGGTCTTGAAAACAGGCTTTCTACAAAAGTTGGTTTGTTGTCAGGAGGTCAGCGTCAGGCACTTACGCTTCTTATGGCGTCAATGAACAAGCCAAAACTCTTACTTCTTGATGAACATACTGCGGCGTTAGATCCGAAAACAGCGGCAAAAGTTTTGAGTATTACTGAGAAAATTGTAAGTGAAAATCACCTTACTACATTAATGATAACTCACAATATGAGCGATGCAATAAGGCTTGGCAATCGTTTGATTATGATGAGTGAAGGCAAAATTATTCTTGATATTTCAGGTGAAGAAAAGAAGAATTTAACCGTTGAGCATTTACTTCAGATGTTTGAAAAGGTGAGCGGATCAAAGCTTGAAAACGACAGAATGCTGCTTACAAACGAGTAATTTAAAATTTATTGTCGTAATACACATATGCAAAACAATAGGCACTGACGGTATTGTTGCCGTGTCGGTGTCTATTTTATTTTTAATATTGTAAAATATACTTGATATAAAGTCAATAATAATTTATACTTATTACATACAATCAATAATATTTTGGAGGTATGTTTATGTCAAACTATGAAATGGGTTTTATCTGTGGTTTTATTACAGTATTTGTTTTAATAGCGGTAATTACTGCGTTAAGACGAAAAAGAGGAGTTAAAATTGAATATGATGAACGGCAGCTAATCGCAAGGAATGCCGCATATAAGTACTCTTTCTTTACGCTGATTATTTATTGTATTCTTTGCGGAATGCTTGATGTTCTTTCAATAAATTGGGCAATACTCTCTGTACAGATGTTTTTGGGAATCTTCATATCGGTAACAGTTTGTGTTGTGATATGTATATATAAGGATGCATAATTCGGTATTGAAAAAAATAAAAACAGCATATATTACTTTGTATTTCTATCCTGTTTAATAATTTTTGTTAATATGTTTTCATTTGTTTCTAACTTTGTTTACAACAAAAACTCTTTTATTAGCGACGGTATGCTTAACGAGAATGTCGTAAATCCTATGTGTGCAGGCGCTTTTTTGATTATGATGTTATCTGCGATAATAAAAATTATTATTAACAAGAAAGAGTGTAGTGAAGAATGAAAAATTTACGGCTCAAAAGTGCCCGTGCGGCGCTTGATATTTCTCAGCAGCAGCTTGCTGATATGGTTGGGGTGTCACGGCAAACAATTTCTGCGATAGAAAAAGGAGATTATAACCCCACCATACATTTGTGTATATCTATTTGCAAAGCTCTCGGAAAAACTTTGGATGAACTTTTCTGGGATGAAAATATATGATTTCGGAGGATTGTATGGAACTTGAAGTAAAAAACATATTTAAAAACTTTGGCAATAAAGAGGTTCTTAAAGGTATATCTTTTTCTGCCGAAAGCGGCGAAGCCTTTGGATTGCTCGGAAGAAACGGAGCAGGAAAAACTACTTCAATAAGAATACTTATGGATGTTTTCCCTGCTGACAGCGGAGAAATATTAATTGACGGAAAACCCATAGATTACAGTAAAATCCGCATAGGATATCTTCCCGAAGAAAGGGGTCTTTATCCAAAAAAGAAAATCGTTGACCAGCTTGTATATTTTGCGATGCTTAACGGTCTTTCAAAACGCAATGCTGTAAAATCTGTTGACAATTGGCTTAACAGACTTCAAATGAGTGAGTACAGAAATAAAAGGCTTGATACCCTTTCAAAAGGAAATCAGCAAAAAATACAGCTTGTTACAGCTCTTGCGCATAACCCGCAGATTATAATTCTTGATGAACCATTTTCAGGTTTGGACCCTGTTAATGCTATGACGCTTAAAGAAGTTGTAAAAGAAGAAATAGACAAGGGTAAGATAGTACTTTTTTCGAGCCATCAGATGAATTATATTGAAGAGTTTTGCGATAAGATCGCTATAATAAACAATGGTAAAATCGCAATACAGGGAAGTATAAAAGAAATTAAACGCAACTATACACGCGATCGTCTTGTTGTTTCAACTGAATATCCTCAAAAGATGATTCAGCACTTCGGTTCAAGATGTATGGCTGATAAAAACGGTGAGCTGACAATAAAGCTGAAATCTGCTGATGATAAGAATAAAACGATGAAAGAAATTATTGAAAATTTTGATGTCGATACAATCAAAGTTTTTGAACCGTCGCTAAATGATATTTTTGTTGAGTACACAAAAAACGGGGGACAGGAGATTAAAAATGAAACAATTTAAAACCATTTTAAGCTTTGAACTATTAAACTATTTGAAAAATAAAGTTTTTGTAGGTGTTACGGTATTTCTTGTTGTTGTTATTGCCGCAATTATGTGCTTTCCGAGTTTTGCCGACAATATTTTCTCCGAAGAATCAGACAAAAACGAAAGTTTGCCTGTTATGATTATTATTAATGAAACAAATAACGAATCATCAATTTTTGAAGAGCCGTTTTCCTATGCTTTTACAAATTATAACGTAAAGCTATATGATGATTCTTATGATACTTTTGAAGACGAAATCGCTGTGGGAAATGCTGAATGTGCTTTTGTAATTAAAAGTCTCACCGACTATGATTACTATGTTAACAACTATACTCTTTACGATACAAATACCGAAATCGCAGATCAAGTACTGCGAAGTATCTATCAAACTAACTCCATGATTGAGAGCGGAATATCGATAGAGGACGCATCAAATATAATTAATGTTCAAATCAATCATACCGCACACAGTCTCGGTAAAGATCAGACGCAGAATTTCTTTTATACATATGTTATGATTTTTGCTTTGTATATGGTGATTGTTCTTTACGGTCAGCTCGTCGCGACCAATGTAGCAACCGAAAAAAGCTCACGGGCAATGGAGCTTCTTATCACAAGTGCAAAACCTGTTAATATGATGTTCGGCAAGGTTATAGCTTCCTGCTTAGCAGGATTTATTCAGCTTATTGCTGTATTCGGCTCTGCTTTTGTATTTTATAATATAAATAAAAGATACTGGGAAGATAATTTTATTATTAAATCAATATTTGATATACCACTAAATTTACTGCTCTATATGCTGTTGTTTTTTGTTCTGGGATTTCTTATTTATGCTTTTCTTTACAGCGCGATTGGTTCGACAGCGTCGAAAGTCGAAGATATAAATACTTCATCAATGCCTCTTACAATCGTATTTGTTGCCGCTTTTTTGGTGGTAATTACTTCAATGTCATCAGGTTCTGTTGATAATCCGCTTATGATAGCTTGTTCATATATTCCATTCACTTCACCCATAGCTATGTTTACCAGAATAGCCATGAGTTCGGTGCCGGTTTATGAAATTGTTATATCTGTTGCAATTTTAATTGTTTCAGTATTTGCAATAGGCATTGTCTCTGCAAAAATTTATCGTTTGGGTGTATTGCTCTACGGTACTCCGCCGAAATTCAGTGCAATTTTCAAGGCAATAAAAAAATAAATTTTAAATATAAAAACGGCTGATATTAGTTAATTCTAATGTCAGCCGTTTGAATTTTAAATCAATTTACTTATTATTGTATTTGAAACAAGAAATCCTTTTGGTGTAAAAGAACAACCTGTATCGTTTAATTCCATATATCCGAGTTTAGAGTATTTCTTGATAATTTGTAGTTTATCGCAAGGAAAATCCTCATTGTATTTTTCTTTGTACTCCTTAAATTTTAGTCCGTCTTTTAATCTCAGCGACAGCATAATAAACTCTTCTTTATCTCCGCCAAAACAATCAAAATTAATTTTGTCATCGGCAAAATTCTTTAAACTGCGATTGTAATAAAATCTTTTGCCCTCAAAAAATGAATGAGCCGAAGGACCTATGCCGATATACTCGCCGCATTTCCAATAATTTATGTTGTGTCTGCTCTCAAAACCGGGTTTTGAAAAATTAGATATTTCATATTGCTTATATCCCAAAGCTTCAAGCGTATCAACAGCAAGAAGATAAAGCTGTGCCTGTCTGTCGTCATTCGGTAAAGGCAGTTTATCTTTCATTTTTTCAAACTTTGTGCCTGCTTCGATTTTCAATATATAAGATGATATGTGAGTAACATCACAGCTTGCACAAAACTCTATTGATTTTTTTAAACTTTCATCCGTTTGATATGGGATTCCCAGCATAAGGTCAAGAGAAATATTTTTAATTTCCGCATTTTTTGCTCTTTTTACCGTTATCATAGCGTCATCCGCCGAATGAATTCTGCCGAGCACCTTTAGTTCAGCTTCAACTGCACTTTGCATACCGACAGAAATCCTGTTAAATCCGGATTCCTTTAGTAAACAAAAATCAAGCACCTTGCCTGAATCGGGATTAACTTCAACTGTTATCTCTGCGTCATCTGCAACTTTAAAATGTGTTTTTATAATACTGAGCAGGGACGCAAGTCTTTCTGCTCCTAAAATGCTCGGAGTACCGCCGCCGAAATATATACTTGATACAATGTGATTTTTACATTTTTCACCCCACATAATGATTTTATCCGAAAGGAGGCATGTATAATCCTCGTAATCTCTTTCGCTTGCTTTCCCGCTGAAAAAATCGCAGTAAGGACATTTGCTTTTACAAAAGGGGATGTGGATGTATAGACCGATATAATTATTCATAATAATAAAACCTCTTAAATTGATTGAGCCGGAAACTTTTGTTTCCGGCTCAACTTGGAAGGTATATGAAAAAATAGGAAAAATCTGTTTTTCAACCTTTGACAAGATTATATTACAATATTTTAACTTTTTTGTCAAGGTTTTGTATTAATTAAGTTGAAAAAATATTTATTCTTTTTTGTTGACATATACAGCAGTAAAATAGTAAAATATAAAATTGTGGATAAAGTAATATTTTCTATTAATTCCGAAAGGATAGTATGTACATGAGTTCTTTAAAAGAAGAAATAAGCAAACGCAGAACATTTGCAATAATTTCTCACCCCGACGCAGGTAAAACAACGCTTACAGAAAAACTGCTGCTCTACGGAGGGGCTATCAACCTCGCTGGTTCTGTAAAAGGAAAACGCACCGCAAAGCACGCCGTATCCGACTGGATGGAAATTGAAAAGCAGCGCGGAATATCTGTTACTTCATCTGTATTGCAGTTCAAGTACAATGACTACTGCATCAATATTCTCGATACACCGGGTCATGAAGATTTCTCTGAAGATACTTACAGAACACTTATGGCTGCGGACTCCGCAGTAATGGTAATCGACGGTTCAAAGGGCGTTGAAAAACAGACAATTAAACTTTTTAAAGTCTGCGTTATGCGAAATATTCCCATCATTACTTTTATAAATAAAATTGACAGGGACGCAAAAAATCCGTTTGATTTGCTTGAGGATATAGAAAATGTACTCGGAATAAATACCTATCCTATTAACTGGCCGATTGGTTCGGGCAAGGAATTTAAAGGCGTTTATGACAGAAAGTCAAAAAAGATTCTTTCTTTTACCGCAAATAACGGTCAAAAAGAAGTGGAAAAAGAAGAGCTTACACTTGATGATCCGTCGCTTGATGAAAAAATCGGGGTTTATCACAAGCAGGATTTATTTGATGATATAGAGCTTCTTGACGGCGCGGGAGATGAATTTAATCTTGATGCAGTAAGAAACGGAAAATTAACTCCTGTATTTTTCGGTTCTGCACTCACAAATTTCGGAGTTGAACCGTTTTTGGAGCAGTTTTTAAAGCTTACAACTTCTCCTCTGCCGAGAGAAACTGTCAGCGAAGAAGTTGACCCGATGTCAGAGGATTTCTCGGCATTTGTATTTAAAATACAGGCAAATATGAACAAGGCACACCGTGACAGAATTGCTTTTATGCGTATATGCAGCGGTAAGTTTGAAAAAAATATGGAAGTGTTCCATGTTCAGGGCAACAAGAAAATGCGTCTTTCACAGCCTCAGCAGATTATGGCTCAGGAAAGGGAAATTGTCGATGAAGCTTACGCGGGAGATATAATAGGCGTTTTTGACCCGGGTATTTTTTCAATCGGCGATACAATCTGTTCGCCTAAGCATAAGGTCCAGTTTAAAGGTATACCTACTTTTGCTCCCGAACATTTTTCACTTGTTCGCCAAAAAGACACAATGAAACGAAAGCAGTTTATTAAAGGCACAAGCCAAATTGCTCAAGAGGGCGCAATCCAGATTTTCCAGGAATTTGATGCAGGTATGGAAGAAGTAATCGTCGGTGTTGTCGGCGTTCTTCAGTTTGATGTTCTTAAATACAGACTTCAAAATGAATATAATGTTGACATTATTATGGAAGGTCTGCCGTACGAATATATCAGATGGATTGTAAACGATGATGTCGATCCTAAAGCACTTGATCTGGCTTCCGACACAAAGCGTATTCAGGATTTAAAGGGCAATCATCTGCTTCTTTTTACAAGCTATTGGAGCATAAACTGGGCGCTTGAACACAACAAGGGTCTTGAGTTAAGGGAATTCGGCACAAACTAAAATTTTTAATTAGGAGGATATATGCTGTTTGATAAGCTGAAAAACTACTGCAATAACGGCGTATATCCTTTTCATATGCCGGGACATAAGAGGGTACGCATTAATGGCGATACAATACTTCCGTATCAGATTGACATAACCGAAATTGACGGATTTGATAATCTGCATAATGCGTCGGGATGCATCAGAGATATTGAAAAAAAGGCGGAAAAACTTTACTCGGTTAACCGTGCGTACTTGCTTGTTAACGGTGCTACTGGCGGAATACTGTCTTCGTTAAGGGCGTTGACACACTTCGGTGACGATGTTATAATTGCCCGAAACTGCCACAAGTCGGTGTATAACGCTGTCGAGCTGTGCGGACTTAACTGTAAGTACATAATGCCTGAATTTAATAAAAAATACGGTATTTTTACTTCTGTTTCTCCCGCCAAGCTTGAAAAGCTGTTAAACTCAAATCCGAACACAAAGCTTGTTGTTATCACATCTCCGACATATGAGGGGGTTGTATCTGACATCAATTCTATCTCTAAAATATGCCGAGAACATGGGGCTTTGCTTTTTGTAGATGAAGCTCACGGAGCGCATTTTCCTTTTGCTGATAAATTCCCACGTGAAGCTGTCGCCTGCGGAGCGGATGTTGCCGTTTTGAGCCTTCATAAGACATTGCCTTCTTTTACGCAGACAGCGCTTTTAATAACAAACGACCTTGATTTATCTGAAAGATTGCAGGAGAATCTCTCAATATTTCAAACAAGCAGTCCGTCTTATGTTTTGATGAGCAGCATAGATAATTGCCTTGATTACTTCTCAAAAAATAATGGGGAATTTTCTGAATACATAAAAAGACTTGATTCTTTCTATACATCAGTCGCATCGTTAAAAAATCTAACCGTACTTTATAATGACAAAGAATTTTTAAACTCATGTTATGCGTTTGATATAGGTAAAATCGTAATTTCAACTTCTGATACAAATATCAGCGGAGTTGAGCTTGCCTCGATTTTAAGGGATAAATATAAAATCGAACTTGAGATGGCTTACACAAACTATGCCATTGCAATGACTTCCGTATGCGACAGCGACAAAGGATTTGAGCGGCTTTTTACTGCGTTACAAGAAATAGACAGCAATATTATGAAAATATCTGAAAACAGCTCCCATAATAATTATTTCAGCGCACCGAGGCAATGCTTTAAAGCAAACTTAAAAAGTAATTATCGATCAGAAAAAGTTTTGCTTAAAGACGCAAAAGGGAAGGTGTCTGCGCAATATTTGTGGGCATATCCGCCCGGCATCCCCATTATCGTACCGGGGGAATATATATCAGACGACATTATAAAGTTAATTGATAATATGAATGATAAAAAAATAAATATAGGTTCTGAAAATAATTTACCGCCTCAGTACATTTACATTGCCAAAACCGATTGACAAATATAACTGTATGTGGTAAGATTAATTTGTAAATTCTTACAAGGAGAACGATTGCTATGAAAAGAATTAAAACTATTGAAACTCGTGATCTTAAAAAGAGCGTTAAGACAGGCGGCTGCGGCGAATGTCAGACTTCTTGCCAGTCAGCTTGCAAAACTTCATGCGGCGTTGCTAACCAGCAGTGCGAAAAATGCATGAGCGAGGAATAATTTTAATTATATCAAATTAAGGATACAACAGCCGTTTTACCTTGAGGTTTAACGGCTTTCCTTTTGTCAAAACGGAGATATTATGATACATCAATATAAATTAAACGGGTATAACATTGTTCTTGATGTTTTCAGCGGAAGCGTTCATTGTGTGGATGACCTTGCGTATGATGTTATAGCATTATTTGAAAAATCCGACAGAGAAAATATTATTAATACGCTTCTTGAAAAATACGCAGATGATCCTGAAATCACGGAGCAGGAGATTAAAGACTGTATTGACGATGTAGAGGAGCTAAAACAACAAGGGAAGCTTTTTGCCGAAGATAAATATGCAGACCTTGCTTTTGACTTTAAAAAACGAAATACGGTCATTAAGGCGCTTTGTCTGCATGTTGCTCATACCTGCAATTTGAACTGCGAATACTGCTTTGCAAGCCAAGGTAAATATCACGGTGATAGAGCGTTAATGAGCTTTGAAACGGGCAAAAGAGCTATTGATTTTCTTATTGAAAATTCTGGCAGCAGAGTAAATCTTGAGGTTGACTTCTTCGGCGGAGAGCCTCTTATGAATTTTGATGTTGTAAAACAAATTGTCGCATACGCACGAAGCATAGAAAAAGAAAAAAATAAAAATTTCCGTTTTACTCTTACTACAAACGGAATGTTGGTTGACGATGATGTAATAGAATTTGCAAATAAAGAATGTCACAATGTAGTTTTAAGCCTTGACGGCAGAAAAGAAATTCATGATAATCTGAGAAAAACTGTTAACGGAAAAGGCAGTTATGACATAATTGTTCCGAAATTTCAGGAATTTGTTAAAAAAAGAGGCAACAGGGGATACTATGTAAGGGGTACATATACTCACAACAATACGGATTTTACAAACGACATTTTTCATATGGCTGATCTCGGATTTACAGAGCTTTCAATGGAACCTGTTGTGTGTGCACCTAATGACCCTTATGCGCTGACTTACGATGATTTGCCTGTCCTTTTTGAGCAGTATGAGATTCTTGCAAAGGAAATGCTTAGGCGTGAAAAAGAGGGCAAACCTATTACTTTCTATCATTATATGATTGATTTAACGGGTGGTCCATGCATTTACAAGCGCATTTCAGGCTGCGGTTCAGGTACGGAATATATGGCAGTTACGCCTTGGGGCGAGCTTTATCCGTGCCATCAGTTTGTCGGCGACCCAAAATACAGCCTCGGCAATATATTTGACGGAGTTACGAATACCGAGATACAAAATGAATTTAAGCTCTGCAATGCGTATGCAAGAGAGGATTGTAAAAACTGCTGGGCTAAGCTGTATTGCAGCGGCGGCTGTGCCGCAAACGCTTATCACGCAACAGGCTCAATAAGCGGTATATATAAATACGGCTGTGAGCTGTTTAAAAAGAGAATGGAATGTGCAATTATGATGAAGGTTGCTCAGGCAGATTCTGAATAATTTTATATCAAAACAAATGAGCCGGTGCTGAAATAAGCGTCGGCTCTGTCGTTTATATAAAGATTTTCATTATATTTGAAACTATAAAGCAAAGAATAATCCCCATTACGGTTGGCATAACAGCTGAAAATATGGTCCATTTTATGCTTGCGGTTTCTTTTTTTATAGTAAGGCATGAGGTAGAACACGGAAAATGCATTATACACATAATTATCATACATACCGCGGTAATGACGGTCCAGCCATTTGCCGAAAGTAATTCCAAAAGCTGCTCATAGCTTGAATATTCCATCATTGTTGTGCTCGACATATATGACATAATTATAATGGGTACCACAATTTCATTTGCGGGGAAACCAAGAATAAACGCCATAACGATTACGCCGTCAAGTCCTATCATTCTGCCGAACGGGTCTAAAAAATTTGTACAGTATGAAAGCACAGAACTGTCGCCGACATAAATGTTTGCCGTAAGCCATATTATTGCCCCTGCAGGAGCGGCAACAATGACCGCTCTGCCAAGCACAAATATCGTTCTGTCAAGCAGTGAACGAATAACAGTTTTTAAAATCTGAGGTTTTCTGTAAGGGGGAAGCTCAAGCGCAAAACCCGACTTTTGACCTTTTAATAATGTGACGGACAGCAATTTTGAAACACCGAGTGTAACAAGAACGCACCCCACAATAATGCATAAAAGAATTACAGCTACCTTAAATGACGCAATCAGACCAAAAGCAGAACCAGCAAAAAACATCATAATAATTGCTATAAGAGTAGGAAATCTGCCGTTGCACGGCATAAAATTGTTTGTTACTACGGCAATTAATCGTTCGGACGGGCTTTCGATAATTCTGCAACCCGTAACCCCGCAGGCATTGCAGCCGATTCCCATAGCCATAGTAAGGCTCTGCTTACCGTGGGCGCCGCATCTTGCAAAGAATTTATCGAGGTTAAACGCAATTCTCGGTAGATAGCCTGAATCTTCTATTAGAGAAAAAAGAGGAAAGAATATTGCCATAGGAGGGAGCATTACGGACACTACCCAGGTAAGGGTGGTATAAACTCCGTCAATCAATATTCCCGTTAAAAAATGAGGCACGGCAATCATTTCAAAAAGTATATACAGTTCATCTTTTATATAATTAAATAATATACTCAGCCATTCGCTCGGATAATTGGCACCTACCGCTGTTATCCAAAATAACGCGGCAAAAAGTACGAGCATTACGGGTATTCCGAGTGCTTTGGATGTAAGTATTTTATCCAACGAGCAGTTATCTCTTTTTTTGGGGTCTGTGTTGTAAGATACGGTTTTTTCGCAGATTTCCTTTGATTTTTTTGCAAGCATTTCCGAGTTAAGTTTATGCTTTTCTTTGTCAAGAACATCTATTCCCGTAAAATTTCTTTCAACTCTGAAGCACTTGGTTTCTCCTAAACAGATTTTTCCCAATACATTTTTCAATTCATTTATTCCACTTTTTTTAGTTGCACAGGTACATACAACCGGTATCCCTAAGTTTAGCGAAAGCTCATCGACATCAATATTTACACCGTTTTTTTCCGCTTCATCGCATAAATTCAAACATAATACAGCTTCTTTTTGCAAAGAAAGGACCTCAAGAACAAACGATAAATTTCGCTCAATAATATTTGAATCAACAACAATAATTACGCAGTCAATTTTCTCTGTCGCAAGAAAATTTCTTGTAACTTCCTCTTCTTCGGAAAAATCATTCATGGAGTATGTTCCCGGAAGATCCGTAAACAAATAACACTTATCTTTAATTACTGCTTTGCCCGAAGAACATTCAACCGTCTTACCCGTCCAGTTGCCGGTATGCTGTTTCAATCCCGTAAGCGCGTTAAATATTGTACTTTTACCGACATTAGGGTTACCGGCAAGCGCAACTTTAAAATCGGCTGACTCTTGTACATTGACAGAACATGATGAACGAAATAAATCCCTTGCAAACAAATAAAAAACCTCCTGATTAATTTATAGGAGTTACCGTAATATATTTACTGTCTTTTTCTCTCAACGCTATAACTGTATTTTTTACAAGATAAGCCGTTGGGTCACCAAACGGACTTCTGTACAACGGTTTAATCATTGTATTTTCAAGTATTCCCATATCAAAAATCCTGTTAATAAGGTAATCTTTGCATTTTATAGATAAAATCAATCCGCTTTTATAGAGCGGCAGATTGTTAAGAGTACAAACATCATTCATAGTCTTCACCATTAAACTTTTTGTAACATATTATTCCGAATATCATTTAATGTTAAAGGAATATGGTCGTTAAGTTACTTTCACTTTACCAATTACGAAAGATGTTGTATAATTAATGTAATATATTTGCAGGCACAAACTATATATTTATATACGGGAGTGTTTGTATGAATATAAAAAAAATTATTTATATTGTAATTTGTGTTGTGTTGTTTTTAACATTTAATATACTTATGATTACGGCTGCGGTAAATATAAATACGGCAGTTTCTTCAAAATCTGTAAGGTCCATTCCGTCGGTTGTAATTGATGCGGGTCACGGCGGGGAAGACGGCGGAGCTGTATCGGACGACGGAGTGCTTGAAAAAGACATAAATCTTGAAATATCCCAAAAAACTTCGGCTATGTTATATATGCTCGGATTTGATGTAACAGAAACAAGAACTGACGATACTGCTCTTGATAACGGAGAAGAAACCATAAGACTGAGAAAAGTAAGCGATATGAAAAACAGGCTCAAGATATATGATTCATCCGATGAAAATGTAGTTATAAGTATTCATCAAAATAAATTTACCCAAAGTAAATATCACGGAACTCAGATTTTTTACTCTCCCAACAATCCAAACAGCAAAAAACTTGCGGAAAACATCAAATTCTCAGTAAAAGGCTTGCTTCAGCCGGATAACGAAAGAGAATGTAAGCAAGCTGACAACGGTATTTATCTGCTTAAAAATACGCATAATCCGGCGGTTATAGTTGAATGTGGTTTTATTTCTAATAAAGAAGAATATAAAAAACTAATTGATTCAGAATACCAAAAACAAATGGCTTTTTCAATTTCTGCCGGATTCTTAAATTATTGTAATACAAACTGACAGGATGTGTAATAATGGCGTCAAAAATTAAAAGTGTATATATTTGTTCAGA
The DNA here is from genome assembly GCA_944415425.1 of uncultured Ruminococcus sp. Taxonomy (GTDB): domain Bacteria; phylum Bacillota; class Clostridia; order Oscillospirales; family Acutalibacteraceae; genus Ruminococcoides. The sequence goes on from CALYBP010000002.1 coordinate 24,834, forward strand.
ATGCGGATATGAATCAGCAAAATGGTACGGAAAATGCCCGTCATGCGGCGAATGGAACACTATGAACGAAGAGATAAAGGATACAGCAAAAAATGCTTCAGTTTCAAAATCCCGTACATATTCGGCTTATTCAAAACCTGATACAATAAATGAAATTTCCACAGAAGACGAACACCGATACGATACGGGCTGTAAGGAGCTAAACAGAGTCCTCGGAGGAGGAATAGTTAAAGGAAGCCTTATATTGCTCGGCGGAGATCCCGGAATAGGTAAATCTACGGTTCTTATGCAAATCTGCCAGTATATGGGCGATACATTAAAAATACTTTATGTATCGGGCGAGGAATCAAAGCGTCAGCTAAAACTTCGTGCAATGCGTCTGGAAGTTAATTCGCCAAATCTTTTTGTGATGACTGAAACCGATGTTGAAATAGTATGTGAACAAATTAAGTCTTTAAAGCCTGATATTGTCATGGTGGATTCGATACAAACTATGAATCTTTCAGAATTAAGCTCATCTCCCGGAAGCGTAACGCAGGTCAGAGAGTGTACCAATACGCTGATGAGAACAGCAAAATCTTTTGATATTCCGATGTTTATTGTCGGCCATGTAAACAAGGAAGGGTCAATCGCAGGGCCAAAGGTTCTTGAACATATTGTCGACACCGTGCTACATTTTGAAGGTGACAAGCAAATGAGCTGCAGAATTTTAAGAGCGGTAAAAAACCGTTACGGCTCAACAAACGAAATAGGCGTTTTTGAAATGACCGACAGAGGATTAAAAGAAGTAGAAAATCCATCCGTTATGCTTCTTTCAGGCAGACCTAAAAATGTATCCGGTACCTGTGTTACCTGCACCATAGAGGGTTCTCGGCCTATACTTGCAGAAACACAGGGACTTGCAACACAGAGCGGTTACGGAAATCCACGAAGAATGTCCACAGGTTTTGACTACAACAGACTTTCGCTTCTGCTTGCTGTTCTCGAGAAGCGAGCAGGGTATTATTTTTCAAATTTTGACGCCTACATTAACATAGTAGGAGGTCTGCGTGTTGATGAACCCGCAATAGATTTGTCAATCGCTATGGCCCTTATAAGCAGTCTAAAAGACACTCCAATTGATGAAAATGCCGTTGTGTTCGGTGAAATAGGGCTTGCAGGAGAAATAAGGGCTGTTTCACAGGCGCAAATGAGGATTAACGAGGCAGTAAGACTTGGATTTAATAAAATCATACTTCCGTACCATAATTTAAAAGGTGTTTACTGCGACGATGCACAGCTTATAGGAGTAAAAAACATCCGTCAGGCATTTGAGGCTTTAAGTATATGAGTACATTTGTTATGTCGGACAAGTATCCGTGCTTTGTAAACGAAATCAAAAAGTACGGTCATTGCGTGATTTCAAGCGATAGAATTCAAATTTTCCCCAAACCCGAACAAAATCACGCCGATATGCAGCTTTTGCCAATAAACGATAGATTTTTTATACTTAACGAATGTAAATCTCTATCAAAGAAACTGCATCCCGAAAAATTGATGTTTTGCAGTAGAAAAGCAGGGAAAAAGTATCCCGAAAATATATTGCTCAATTTTTTGTACCTGAACAATACATTGTACGGTAAGATTTCCGCAATAGATAACAATCTATTATCCTATTGTAACTCAAACAATATTAAAACAGTCAATATAAATCAAGGGTATGCTCGTTGTTCTGCGCTAATAGTAAATAACAATGCGGTTGTAACATCTGATATTTCTATTGCAAATACATTAAAAGCAAATGGGGTAGAGGTGCTTTTGATTTCACCGGGTCATATTGTCTTAGACGGATACGATTATGGATTTATCGGAGGCGCAAGCGGTAAAATAAATAAAGATACAATAGTATTTTTCGGGAATTTAAAAAATCACCCTGATTATGATAAAATTGAAAATTTTTGTCATGAATACGGTGTAAGTATAAAAATACTATGTAATAATATTCCCCTGACCGATGTAGGGGGAATGGTACAAATAAAATAAATTCAATCTTTAGGTAAATAAAAACGACAACGAAAAAAATCGTTGTCGTTTTTTTATGCAGTTATAATATCTGAAAAATTGAAGCCGAGTTCTACTTAACAAATTTTTCAATCCCCAGAACATAATCACTTGATACCTTATACAAGCAGCACAAAGCAATCAAGTGACGAATGGGCAGTTCACGCTTACCGTTTTCATATTTGCTGTACTGCTCCTGACGGGTGTGAAGTATAAAGGCAATCTGTCCCTGTGTGTATCCGTTTTTTATTCTTAGTTCTTTAAGTCTTTTATAATAATCCATATTCTTACCTCAAAATATTACTATTTGTATTATTAACATAATTATAACATGTTAATATGTCCGTTTGCAACTAAAAAATATGTTGATTATAATGTTGAAACAAAATTTCCGAATTATACAAAATAATAATCCGTATGTTAATAAGTTATCATTTTATGTTAAAAACTTAATTTTGCAATTAAATTCATAAATAATATTGAGATTTTGCAAATAAAAATTGCATAATAGGCATATAAATATAAAATTTTCCAAATTTATTTAATTTTTTTGCAAGAATATGATATTTTTTATTGCAAAATTCTTCATAATATAGTATTATAATAAGGTCGGCGGTTGTGTGTTTTGTACTGCACCGTTGGTAGAAAGTCTGTAAATTTTTTTAAATTTAAGGAGGTACATACAATGTCGTATGTAAGTGAACAGCTTGAAAAGCTAAAAGCAAAAAATCCGAGCGAGCCGGAATTTATTCAGGCAGCAACAGAAGTTCTTACTTCTCTTGAACCGGTATTCGAAAAAAACCCGAAGTACCAGGAGGCAGGTATCCTCGAAAGAATTACAGAGCCTGAAAGAGTTGTAATGTTCCGTGTTCCTTGGGTTGATGATAACGGCAAGGTTCAGGTTAACCGTGGTTTCAGAGTACAGTTTAACAGCGCTATCGGACCTTACAAGGGCGGTTTAAGACTTCATCCGTCAGTTAATCTCGGCGTTATCAAATTCCTCGGTTTTGAGCAGATCTTTAAGAATTCTCTCACAGGTCTTCCAATCGGCGGCGGTAAAGGCGGCTCCGACTTTGATCCTAAGGGCAAGAGTGACAGAGAAGTTATGGCATTCTGCCAGAGCTTTATGACAGAGCTTTGCAGACACATCGGCGCTGATACAGATGTTCCTGCAGGCGATATAGGTACAGGTGCTCGTGAGATCGGCTATATGTTCGGTCAGTACAAGAGAATCAAAAATGTATATGAGGGCGTACTTACAGGTAAAGGTCTTAACTGGGGCGGCTCACTCGCAAGAACAGAAGCAACAGGTTACGGACTTCTTTATCTTACAGAGGCTATGCTTAAAGATAATGGCAAGGATATTAACGGCGCTACCGTTTGCGTATCGGGTGCAGGAAATGTTGCTATTTATGCAACTGAGAAAGCTACTCAGCTCGGTGCTAAGGTTGTTACAATGTCTGATTCAACAGGCTGGATTTATGACGCTGAGGGTCTTGACCTTGACGCTATAAAGGAAATCAAAGAGGTTAAGAGAGCTCGTCTTACTGAGTACAAGAATTATCGTCCTAACTCTGAGTATCACGAGGGCAAGTTTGATTGGTCGATTAAGTGTGATGTTGCTCTTCCGTGTGCAACTCAGAATGAGCTTAACGAAGAAGACGCTAAGAGACTTATTGCTAACGGCTGCTATGCTGTTGCCGAGGGTGCTAATATGCCTACAACGCTTGAAGCTACAAAGGCACTTCAGGACGCAGGCGTTCTCTTTGCTCCCGGTAAGGCTGCTAATGCAGGCGGCGTAGCAACATCAGCTCTTGAGATGAGCCAGAACTCAATGAGACTTTCATGGACATTTGAAGAAGTTGACGCAAAGCTCAAGGACATTATGGTTAATATCTACAATAACATTTCTGCTGCTGCTAAGAAGTACGGATATGAGGGCAACTATGTTGTTGGTGCCAACATTGCTGGTTTTGAAAAGGTTGCAGATTCAATGATTGCACAGGGTGTTTGCTAATCGTTTATAAATACGTTAAAAACAGCAGGTCAGTAACGGCCTGCTGTTTTCTGTAAAGAGGAAAAATATGAAATTAACAAAGAAATATCCCATTGAAACTCTAAATAAAATAGAATCCCTGTATTATATCTCGTTTCCTGATAATGAAAGAAAACCATTTAATTTAATCTTAGATAAATGCAAGTCTGATGATATGGAAGTAATTGCCATTACAGGGGATAACGATGAATTTTTAGGACTCGCAATCACTGTTTTATATAAAGATATAGTAATCCTTGATTATTTCGCTATATCAATGGAACAAAGAGGTAAAAATATCGGTTCAGAGGCTTTACGGCATATTTTTAATACTTACAAAAACAAGCGACTGCTGCTTGAAATAGAAGATCCTGATGTTCTATCTGAAAATCAGATTGAACGAATTCGCAGAAAATCATTTTACCTAAAGAACAATATGACGGTAATGCCGTATAAAGTCGATTTGTTAGGAGTGCAAATGGAAATCTTAACATATAATTGTTTTGTATCGTTTGAAGAGTATCACAGCGTGTTTGAAAATGTATTTGATAAATCCGTATCCGATAAAGTTAAATTCATTTTTTAATATTGATTATACGTTTATTATTATAAAAATCATTGCATAAAATAATATTAAGGTAAAAATTATGGTTTAAAAAGATGATTTATTCAATTAATAAAATGCTGTCCATTCAATTAATTCTGCTTGGTATAATGATGTCACTAAATTACTTCAATTTTTTAAAATTATTTTCTTTGAAGCCGTTTGCTACTCCCTGAATTATACAAAATATTCATTTTGTATAATTTTCTGTATAGGAATTATACTGTATCTTTTTATGTTATAATACTTGTAAGAGTTAAGAGTTATTTGCAGCGTCTGTTCCCGTTACTCAGGCGTTCTGTTATAAAACTCATATTCAATCATATGTGTTTTTATTTTATTATTTTTATAAAGGCTGTGAATTATATGGCGGCATCCTTCCGTGACGAGGCTCCTCAAATTTTAAAAGATTATTTGTTTTATCTTGAAACTATAAAATTAAAATCTAAAAAAACCGTTGACGAATACTTTATAGATTTGCGGACTTTTTTCAGATACATTAAAAAGTCTCGAAAATTGGTCAGTGATGATACTGAATTTGAAAAAATTAAAATTGACGATGTTGACTTAGATCTTATTAAATCAATCACTCTCAATGACGCTTATGCATATATGGATTACCTGTATCGTGACCGTCATAATCAAAGTGCAGCTCGTGCAAGAAAATGCTCAAGCCTAAAAGGATTTTTTGATTTTATTTTTTCTAAAAAGCATCTTATTGACTCTAATCCGATGGCTCAGCTTGAAATGCCGAAAAAGAAAAAGTCTTTGCCTAAATATCTGACCCTTGAACAAAGCATAGAGTTGTTGAACGCCGTGGAAGGTGATTTTAAGGAGCGTGATTACGCCATCCTTACCCTATTCCTCAACTGCGGATTGCGTGTTTCGGAAATGGCGGCTTTAAATTACGCAGATATTCGTTCCGATAATACGATGAGAATTATTGGTAAAGGCAACAAAGAACGCGTTGTTTACTTGAATTCTGCCTGTTTAGATGCTATTAATGATTATATGAAAGTACGCCCTGTTGATGATGTTAAAGATAAAAAAGCTCTCTTCATCAGCAGAAATCATAATCGCTTGTCAGTTAAAATGATTCAGGCAATGGTATATAAGTATCTCGCAAAGATTGGTCTTGAGGCTCAGGGATATTCCTGCCATAAGCTAAGACACACCGCAGCAACACTTATGTATCAGCACGGAGGCGTTGATGTAAGGGTGCTAAAGGAAGTTTTGGGACATGAAAATCTGGGCACTACCGAAATATATACTCATTTAAGCTCAGAACAAATGAAAAACGCAGCAGACTCAAACCCTCTCTCAAAAATCAAAAAGAAAAGTGATTAAATATCAAAAGGACAGGCGTAAATGACATCGCCTGCCCTTTTAAATTTTATGAGTTAAATATCGTTTCTTACAAGATCTTCGTAACTTTCACGCTTAATAATCACGCGTGATTTTCCGTTATTGACCATTACCATAGCAGGTCTCGGAATTCTATTGTAATTTGAAGCCATAGAGTAATTGTATGCGCCTGTTGACAAAACAGCAATGGTGTCCCCTACCTCAACATTCGCAACCTTTGTATGCTCCTGAATAAGATCTCCGCTTTCGCAGCACTTTCCGGCAATTGTGACAATCTCATCAGGCTCTTTGTCAGCTTTACCTGCATTCAACACCGTGTAATCGGACTGATAGAGTGCATAGCGGATATTATCTGTCATACCGCCGTCAATTGAAACATAGGTTCTTGCGTTAGGGATAACCTTCTTACCGCCGACAGTATATAATGTAATTCCTGCTTCGCCGACAACCGACCTGCCCGGCTCAATGTAAATAAACGGAACAGGGAGTCCGAATTCTTCGGCTTTAGCTTTGACTGCGACAGAAACCTTCTCCATATAATTCTCATATGGAACAGGTTCGTCTTTGCTTGTATACATAATTCCGAATCCACCGCCGAGGTTAAGTTCTGATATTGTTATGCCGAGTTCACGATTGATTTTTTCAATAAAGTCCATCATAATTTCAGCGGCAGTAACAAACGGCTCAATATCAAATATTTGAGAACCGATATGGCAATGCAGTTCTTTAAGTGAAACATTATCAAGCTTCAAAGCTTCTTTTACTGCCTCAAAAGCCTCCCCTGTTTCGAGCGCAAAACCAAACTTTGAATCAATCTGACCTGTTCTTATAAAATTGTGAGTATGGGCGTCAACACCGGGCTTTATTCTGAAAGAAATATTTACCTTCTTCCCCATTTCACCTGCAATTTGATTAAGCAATTCAAGTTCATAAAGGTTATCAACAACAAATTTGCCTACATTTGACTCAATAGCAAATTTGATTTCATCAGAAGTTTTATTATTGCCGTGAAAATGCACTTTTTCCATAGGAAAGCCTGCCTTTAGTGCAGTATAAATCTCACCGCCAGATACCACATCAAGTCCGATATTCTCCTCCTTAGCAATTCTGCAAAGCTCTTTACACGAAAGCGCCTTGCTTGCGTAAAGAGGCATACCGTTGCCGCCGTAATATTTCTTAAAGGAGTTTACATACGCACGGCAGGTTTCTCTGATTACATTTTCATCAAGTACATAAAGCGGCGTACCGTATTCCTTTGCAAGCTCCAAAGTATCGCAACCGCCTATTGTTAAATGTCCCTTTTCGTTAACATTAAGACAATCGTTTACAAACATTTCCTATTCCCCCGTTTTGTTAAAATCAATAACAGATTCTTCAATTAAGTGTCTTATCTCTTCGTTGCCAAACCCCGTTTGAGCCGAAAACGGAAGCAGCTTTACATGCTCAATAGAACTGAAAATATCATTGTAATACTGAATCTGTTTTTCAAACTGAGTTTTTTTAAGCTTATCGCTCTTGGTAAGAACGGCGGCAAAATTGTATCCGCCTCTGTACAGAAAGTCTATCATATGCAAATCATCATCAGTAGGAGGATGACGCAAATCAAGAATTTGAATAACAAGCGCACGCTTTCGCTGTTGGCTGAAATAACCTTCAACAAGCTCTGCCCATCTTGTTTTTTCAGCCTTTGATACTTTAGCATATCCGTAACCGGGCAAATCCACCATTCTGAATTCCTTAAGTTTATAAAAGTTAATTGTGGCAGTTTTACCCGGCTGTGAGCTGACTCTTGCAAGGGCTTTTCTTTGCACAAGTTTATTAATAAGCGATGATTTTCCAACGTTTGAATGTCCCGAAAAAACAACCTCGGGCATATCCGACTCTGGAAGCTGATTAACTTTTCCTGCCGCAAATTCAAAGCTTACTTCATTAAAATTCATTTTTTCACCTACTGTCTTATAGCAGTTGTATTTTCATTATCCTGCTTTCTGACTAACTTATGCTTGTCCCAATCATTTTCTGTTACATTAATAGCATTATTAACCGCCAAAACAAGTACATCTTTAAGGTTATCTACCGTAACAAAATTTATGTTGTTTTTAACCGCATTATCAATTTCAGTTAAATCAGGCTCATTTTCCTTTGGTATTATAACCGTTGTTATACCGTGTTTATATGCAGCCATACTCTTTTCCTTTAGCCCGCCTATCGGCAACACCTTGCCCCGCAGGGTAATTTCACCCGTCATAGCAATATCACATCTGACAGGTTTTGAAGACAACGCCGAGTAGATTGCGGTTGCCATTGTTATGCCGGCAGAAGGTCCGTCTTTTGGGACAGCTCCCTCGGGCGCATGAATGTGAATATCTTTTTCTTTGTAAAAATCGGGATCAATGCACAACACATCGCTGTGATACCTTATACAGGAAATTGCAATTTTCGCAGATTCTTTCATCACATCACCGAGCGAACCTGTCAATTCAATTTTACCCGTGCCGGGCATTACGGCAACCTCAATTGGAAGCAATTCCCCTCCAACCGATGTCCAAGCGAGTCCGTTTACCACTCCGATTTCATCTTTTTGAGTAAATTTATCAGAATTGTATTTCTTATTGCCGAGTAACTCATGTACTGATTTTTCGTCAATTTTAAATAATTCCTTGTTTTCCTCAAGTTTTTGTACAGCACATTTTCTCAAAATCGAAGCAATCAACCGTTCAAGTGTGCGCACACCCGATTCCCGTGTATAATAATCAATCAAATAGTATATACCCTTTTGAGTAAACTTGACTTCTTTGCTTGTAAATCCGCACAACTCAAGCTGCTTAGGAATAAGGTACTTCTTAGCGATATTAAACTTTTCTTCCCTCGTATAACTGTTAAGCTCGATAATTTCCATTCTGTCACGAAGAGGCGCAGGAATAGCAGAAACGTCGTTTGCAGTTGTTATAAACATAACATTTGACAAATCAAACGGTATGTCGATATAATGATCCACAAACTTGTTATTTTGCTCGCTGTCGAGAACTTCAAGCAACGCAGAAGTCGGATCGCCCTTATAGTCAGAAGATAGTTTGTCTACCTCATCAAGTATAATAACAGGATTATTTGTTCCGGCAGATTGAATAGCAGAAATTATACGCCCCGGTATGGAACCTATGTATGTGCGCCTGTGTCCCCGTATTTCAGCTTCATCTCTCACACCGCCAAGCGCAATGCGGCAGCTTTCTCTTCCTATCGCCTTTGCAATTGACTGAGCTATTGAAGTTTTACCTACTCCTGGAGGACCCGCAAAACAAATAATCTGACCCTTTTGTTTTTCGCTGAGTTTTCTCACCGCAAGCTGTTCTATTATTCTCTGTTTAATTTTTTCAAGTCCGAAATGACTCTTATCAAGATCTTTTCGTATTTTGGAAATTACAATTTTGTCCTTTGAAGAATTGTTCCATGGCAGGGAAATTACGGTATCAAGATATGATCTTATAACAGAAGCTTCCTGACTGCCGTATGACATTTTCATAAGCTTCTGACATTCTCTGAGCAGCATATCCTCTGATTTTTGGTCAAGGTGAAGCTGTGCGATTTTTTCGGCGTATTCTTCCGCTTCCGCAGATGGATTATCATCTTCGCCAAGCTCCTCCTCAATAACACGTTTCTGCTCCCTTAAAAAATAGTCTCTCTGATTTTCATCTATATGGAGCTTTGCTTTTCTCGTAATTTCTTCTTCTATTCGCAAAATAAAATTTTCATTTACAAGTATATCAAACACCTCATTAAGGCGCTCAGTTTGTGAAATAATTTCCAGTATGGACTGTTTTACATGATAATCAAGTATTAAATTGGAAACAATAAAATCAGCAAGCTCACCCGGCGACTTACAAAGCGCTATCTTAAAGATTATATCGGGAGGCATCTTAGGCGAAACCTCCATATACTTTTCAAATTCTTTTTTAACAGCTCTCATAAGTGCATAATCCTCTGTGGTTGTGCCGCTTACGGAATCGTTAATTGGTTTTACTTCGGCCATAAGACATTTTTCGTCGAAAACCGGAGTGGAAATTTTAGCTCTGTACTGTCCCTCAATAACTATTCTGGTTGTATTTTCAGGCTGTTTTAAAATTTGTACCACCTTGGCAATCACACCTGTGGAATACAAATCGGTTATTGCAGGCTCATTTTCGACTGCATCGCGCTGAGTAGCTAAAAATATCAGCTGATCTCTCTTCATGGCTTTGTTTATAGCCGAAATGCTCTTTTTCCTGCCTACATCAAAATGTATCAATGATTTAGGAAAAACCACTAATCCGCGTAACGGAAGTACCGGAACAGTCAAGGTTTCTTTAAAATCAAAATCCATATAAACTCCTTGTAGAATATGTACGCTTAAAATATGTACACCTAAAATTAATAGCTGTATTGTTTTTGCAATACAGCTATAATCACATTATCAAGACGCTGTGCTGCGTTTCTGACGCTTCGTTGCATCCTTCTTTGTTAAATTGCTCGTTCCCGCAGAAGCCTTTTCTTTTCTCCGAGTAATTTGAGGCTGGGCATCCGAGGTAATGACATCCTTTGTTATAATAATTTTTTCTATTGTGCTGTCAGAAGGCGTTTCAAACATAAGATCGGTCAAAATACCCTCTATGATACCTCTTAAGCCTCTTGCGCCAGTATGCTGTTCCTGAGCCTTGCGAGCAATCTCGAGCAAAGCTTCCTCTTCAAAATAAAGCTCAACATGGTCAAGCTCAAATAACTTTTTGTACTGGGAAATAATCGAGTTTTTAGGCACAGTTAAAATCTTTACGAGCGCATCGGTATCAAGACCGCTCAATGCTGTAATAACCGGAAGTCTTCCTATAAGCTCAGGAATTATTCCGAATTTTACAAGATCATGGGCAGTTACATCCTTCATCCAATCCGTTTCGTCAAGCTCTGTCTTTGACTTGACTATCGACTCAAAGCCTATTACGGAAGAGCCCTTGCGCTTTTCAACAATTTTTTCAAGTCCGTCAAACGCACCGCCGCAGATAAAGAGAATATTCTTTGTATCTATCTGTAAAAACTCTTGCTGAGGATGCTTTCTTCCTCCTTGCGGCGGAACATTTGCAACAGTTCCCTCAACAATTTTAAGGAGAGCCTGCTGTACGCCTTCACCGCTAACATCACGGGTAATTGACGGATTTTCGGATTTTCTTGCTATTTTATCAATCTCGTCAATGTAAATAATTCCGCGCTCTGCCTTTTCAATATCATAGTCGGCAGCCTGAATGAGCTTTAAAAGTATATTTTCAACATCCTCGCCCACATAGCCTGCTTCCGTTAATGTTGTTGCGTCAGCAATAGCAAACGGAACATCAAGCGCTTTTGCAAGAGTTTGAGCAAGCAAGGTTTTTCCTACACCTGTCGGTCCAAGAAGCAGAACATTACTTTTTGAAAATTCTACGCTTCCGTCGTCAGCAAAAGCTCTTTTATAGTGGTTATAAACAGCAACGCTGAGTGTCACCTTTGCCGAATCCTGCCCGATTACGTATTCATCGAGTATAGCTTTGATTTCCTTTGGCTTTAAAAGGCCGTCCATAAGCTCTTCCGGTTTCGGCGGGGTCGGGGCCTTATCGGATTTCATTTCCTTTTCAAGTTCTCCCGATTCCTCAAGTATGCTCATACAAAGCTCAACACATTGGTCACAGATATATACGCCGTTTCCGGCAATCAGTCTGCCCACCATTTCCTGTGGCTTTCCGCAAAAAGAACAGTAAATGTCCTTATCGTTGTTTTTATTAGCCATCAGTTATTCCTCACTTATCTTTTTTCAATAACCTTATCAATAAGTCCATATTCAAGAGCCTGCTGCGCTGTCATAAAATTATCTCTGTTTGTATCCCTTGCTATAACATCAATCGGTTGACCTGTATTTTCAGCAAGAATTTTATTAAGGCGCTGTTTCATGTCAAGAATATGTCTTGTGTGAATTTCCATATCAGTTGCCTGACCCTGTGCTCCTCCCGACGGCTGATGAATCATAATATCACTATTCGGAAGAGCAAGGCGCTTACCTTTTGCTCCTGCAGCAAGCAAAAACGCACCCATACTTGCAGCCATTCCCATACAAATAGTAGAAACATCGCATTTGATATAATTCATAGTATCAAAAATAGCAAAGCCATCTGTTACACTTCCGCCGGGGCTGTTAATATAAAGGCTTATATCTTTTGTAGGATCCTGGCTTTCAAGATAAAGAAGCTGAGCTACAACTACGCTTGCGCTTGCGCTGTTTACTTCTTCGTTAAGCATTATTATTCTGTCGTTTAAAAGTCGAGAATATATATCATAGGAGCGCTCACCCCTGTTTGTCTGTTCAACAACATACGGTATCAAAGCCATTCGATCATAACCTTTCTAAATAAATAATTGGCCAAAAAATCTAAAATATTCAAATTACTTAATTACTGCCTTATCCTTGATAAGTTTAAGTGCTTTAGCAACTTTTATATCCTCTTTTAACGAATCAGCGGGAACGGCAGCTTTTACCTTTTCAATTTCCATCTTGTATGCTTCCGCCATCTTGCTGTATTCTTCTTCAAAATCAGCTTCTTCAGCTTCGAGGTTTTCTTTTCTTGCAACAGTTTCAAGAGCAAGTCTTAACTTAACTCTCTTCTCAGCCTCTTCTTTATACATTCCTTTAAGAGCGTTTGCGTCAATACCCATATACTGCATATAAGTATTCATATCCATACCCTGAGCACGCAGGCGCATTTCAAATTCTCTAACCATTTCCGTAGCTTCGTTATCGTACATTGCCTCGGGAATTTCGCCCTCAAGAAGTTCCATAAGCTTGTTTGCAATCTGATCGTCAATATCTTTATCTGCTTCGTCGGCAAGGCGCTTTGCAATAGTTTCCTTGAGTTCTTCCTTGTATTCGTCGAGAGTTTCTTTTTCCGAAACATCCTTGACAAAATCGTCGTCAACTTCGGGAAGCTCTTTCGCCTTTATCTCGTGAAGGTTAATTTTGAATTGAGCAGCCTTTCCCTTAAGCTCTTCAGCCTGATAATCCTCGGGGAAATTAACATCAATAGTAAACTCCTCGTCGGTATTGTGTCCTACTATCTGCTCCTCAAATCCGGGGATAAAATTACCCGATCCAAGCTTCAAATTATAGTTCTCAGCCTTTCCGCCTTCAAATGCTACACCGTCAACAAAACCTTCAAAATCAATTACAGCAACATCGCCGTTCTGTGCAGCTCTGTCCTCAACTGTAACCATTCTTGAGTTACGATCTCTTACTTTTTCAATTTCTTCGTTAACGAGTTCGTCTGTGACTTCTGTTGACTTCTTAGTTACTTCAATTCCGAGGTAATCTTTTATCTCCATTTCAGGTTCAACAATAACTGTTGCCTTGAAAGTAAAGCCATCCTTTGACGCCTCAACTGCCTCCAAAGTTTCAACCTTAACAATCTTTACATTTGCCTCACCGGCAGCATTGTAAAGAGCCTCAGGATAGCAATCCTGCATTGCATCTTCGTAAAATACTTCAGAGCCATACATTTTCTCAACAACTTTTCTGGGAGCTTTACCTTTTCTGAAGCCCTGAATAGAAATGTTCTTTACCTGTCTTTTATAAACAGCGTTAACAGCCTTTTCAAATGTATCCCCGTCTACGCTGACTACCAACTCATAAGTATTTGCCTGTTCTGCTTTTTTACTTTCCTTTAATGCCATTATTTTATCCTCCAATTAAAATGTAATAAATATCACTTAATTATAACACAAAATTTATGTTTTGCAAATAGTAAATAACAATTATATTATCGGTAAAGGTGAAAAATGAAGTCTGTCACATGAAATCAGCTTTAAATCAATACCTTTGTAGTTCCCCTCAAAAGCGCTTATTATCCCCTTTTTCCCGTGGATATGACCGTAAAAACATTTTTTTATTCCGTATTTTAACAGAATATCAATTATTTCTTTACATTCAATTCCTCCGAAAACGGGAGGATAGTGCAGAAAAACAATCGGTTCTAATCCGCTTTTTATGGCTGATTCAATAGATGTCGTGAGTCTGCCGATTTCACGGTTAAGAACCTTCAAATCCTCCGGAGTATCGTTTTCGAGAAACCAACCTCTTGTTCCGCATATCGAATACTCTTTGCAAACAAAAGAATTGTTAAACAGTATAGAAATAGTGTTAAATGAATTATTCAGAAGATATTTATCAATTTTGTTTTTAGTCCCCCACCAATAATCGTGGTTGCCTTTTAAAAAAATCTTTCTGCCGGGCAAATCGTTAATGAACTTAAAGTCCTCATATGTTTCTTCAAGTTTCATTGCCCAGGAAATATCTCCGGCGATAACAACCGTGTCTGTATCTTTAACAATATTTCTCCAGTTTGTTTCAAGTCGCTGAGTGTAATTTTCCCAACCGGCAAATACATCCATCGGCTTATCTTCACCGAGCGACAAATGCAGGTCGGCAATAGCAAACAAAGACATTATTCTATTCCGAGCGTGCTCAGCACGTAGTCAGGCATTTTATCTACTTCTGTAACATCAAAAAATCTTGCATTTTTGTTTTTAAGACCTGCAAGCGGCTGAGGTACATCTTTTTTGGTGATTTCATGAAGCATATCAACCATCTCAAATTCAGTTGACGGAAGCTCTGCGTCAGGAGCAACTGACTGCAATACAGCCTTTGAAAATTTGTAAGGGCTTGCAGTAGAAGCGATTACAGCGGGAGTTTCATCTCCTGTTTCATTTACATACTGCTCATATACATTTACGGCAACAGCTGTATGTGTGTCGCAAAGGTAATTGCTCTGAGAAAACAGCTTATTTATAGTCGCCTTAGTATCGGAATCATCGCAGTAACCACCGTAAAACCTGTCCTTTATTACAGCCTTAACATCGTCCGTCACTTCATATTTTCCGTTGGATTTAAGAGAATTCATCCATTCTCTTGTTGTTTTGTCGTCATTTCCGCATATATTGTAGAGCAGTCTTTCAAGATTGCTTGACACCAAAATATCCATTGACGGAGATATAGTTGTGTAAAAGTCTCTGTTTTTATCATAAACGCCCGTTTTGATGAAATCTGTCAGAACATTATTTGAGTTTGAAGCGCAAATAAATTTGTTAATCGGAAGGCCCATGATGTTAGCGTAATATGAAGCAAGTATGTTGCCGAAATTTCCTGTGGGCACAACAACATTTATTTTATCGCCCATGGAAATTTTGCCTGCATTAACCAAATCACAGTAAGCAGAAACATAATATACAATCTGCGGAAGAAGTCTGCCCCAGTTAATGGAATTTGCAGAAGAGAAAAGCATATTGTTATCGGCAAGTTTCTTTGATATTTCAGGTGTTGTAAAAATCTTTTTTACGCCCGTCTGAGCATCGTCGAAATTGCCTTTAATAGCACATACATTGACATTTTTGCCTTCCTGTGTATCCATTTGGTGCTTCTGCATAGGACTTACGCCGTCAACAGGATAAAAAACAAGAATTTTAGTATGCTCAACATCCTTAAAGCCTTCAAGTGCAGCCTTACCTGTATCACCCGAAGTAGCAACCAAAATAACAGCATCTTTACCATCATTAGTCTTTTTAAGAGATTTTGTTAACAAATGGGGTAAAATTTGAAGAGCCATATCCTTAAACGCACAAGTGGGACCGTGCCAAAGTTCCAAGATGTTTAAAGATTTTCCGTCTACATCGCAATATGCGATGGGAGCGGGATTGTTTCCGTTGAATTTTTCTTTTGTATACGCCTTTTCAACGCAGTCGTTGATTTCTTCCTCGGTAAAATCGGTAAGAAAATCAGAAAATATTTTTTTTGCTCTTCCTTTGTAGTCGGTTTTCAAAAGTGAATTAAATACAGACTCATCATATTTAGGAAACTCCTGCGGTACGAACAATCCTCCGTCTTGTGAAATTCCCTGTGAAATAGCCTGTGCCGATGAAACAACTTCCTTTGCATTTTGTGTACTGTTGTATAACATTGAAATCTTCCTTTCAAATGACTTGCCCCATACTGGATTTCAGCATAAATATGCTGCAACTTATGATATTTTACTACATAATACGGCTCTTGTCAAAGTTTTGAAAGAAATTAAGTGCATTTTCGCAAAAAATCTTTTTGACAAGAGCTTCGCTGTAATTTTCTTTTAAAAACAATTCATATAAATCAGATAATCTAACCTTTCCAGATAAATCATCAGGCAAAGTGCAACCGTCAAAATCAGAACCTATACAAACCGAATCTACGCCTCCGAGAGCTAAAAATCTTTCAATATGATTCAACGCATCGTATTTTGAACTTTTATTACCGTCTGTATTTAAAAATTCATTGTGAAAATTAATTCCCGCTATTCCTTTTTTTTGAACAATAATTTTAAACTGATCGTCGGTTAAATTTCTTTTATTTCCCGCAACCGTCCTTGAGTTTGAATGTGTTGCAATAAAAGGCTTTTGTGCAATCTGTGCAACGTCATAAAAAAGTTTGTCACTTGCGTGAGATATATCAACTACGATTCCGCATCGTTCCATTTCTTTTACTGCGATTTTACCGAAATCGGTTAATCCGTCAGAATTTAAAACTTCGGCTCCGTCCCCT
This sequence comes from uncultured Ruminococcus sp., assembly GCA_944415425.1. Lineage (GTDB taxonomy): Bacteria > Bacillota > Clostridia > Oscillospirales > Acutalibacteraceae > Ruminococcoides. Next base: position 41,487 of record CALYBP010000002.1, read on the forward strand.
ATTTGATTTGAACCGTTCCAGGTAAGCGTCATTATTTTCACGCCCATACTTGATAGAAGCCTGATATTTCTTAAATCATCACCGATGACTTTCGCGTTTTCAACAGTTAATAAAGCGGAGTTTAAATTGTTTTTAAACGCAGAAACAATGTTTTCATTACGATTTATAAAATGAATGTTCAGTCGTTTACATTCATCATTAATAATTTTCACTGATTTTTTTAACAGTCTTTGAGCCATATCAATCGAACAGTCATCAGGAATCCAAACGGCATAGCATTGAAGCCAGCGGTTTTTTTGATTTTCATACTGACTAACCTCCATTAGACTGTCATCAAGTTTTAAGTTTGATGTTGCGCATTTGTATAAAGTATCACAATGAAAATCTACAAAATCCATAAATAAGCTCCTATTCAAATGCGTTTTCAATATAATTGATTTTCACGAGTTTTAAATTTTCGGGATCAAAATAAACCTCGCACACATCAAATCTGCAAAACATATCAATTTTATTTTCAGCGATAAAACACATAGCCGTCTTTTTTATACGATGCTGTTTATTACTGTCAACATACTGAGCGGCGTCTATGTACGGGTTTATGTGACGAGTTTTTACCTCGATAAAAACGAGAGTATCACATTTTTGAGCAATAATGTCAATTTCCCCGAATTTTTTTCTGTAATTTCTTTGTATAATTTTAAATTTATTCTTCTTTAAATATTTTTCGGCGTACTTTTCTCCCAAGTCACCTATAAATTTAGTAGTAAGTTTTTTCATTTCAGTATTTTTTTCAGAAAACTTTTTCTATGATATGGACAAGGACCGTATTTTCTCAGCATTTCTATATGAAGCTTTGTTCCGTAGCCTTTGTGTTTGTCAAATCCGTACTGGGGATATTCTTTTGCATATTCATAAAGCAACCTGTCACGTGTAACTTTTGCAAGAATTGATGCGCATGCTATTGACATTGATTTTGCATCTCCTTTGACAATAGTTTCGCACGCTGTTTCAAGTTTTGGAGCACGGTTTCCATCAATCATAACGTAATCGGGAATGATTTTAAGACCTTCAACTGCCCTTCTCATAGCAAGCATAGTGGCGTTTAAAATGTTGAGTTCCTCAATTTCCTCAACAGTCGCATACGATACAGAGTATGAAAGGGCGGTATTCTTTATTACTTCATAAAGCTGTTCACGCTTCTTTTCTGAAAGTTTTTTTGAATCATTCACGCCTTCTATTATTGTATTCTCAGGCAAAATCACTGCAGCAGCGCAAACAGGACCGGCAAGAGGTCCCCTGCCCGCCTCATCAACGCCGCATACTGCGCTGTACCCATTGTTTATCGCGTTATTTTCATATTCAAGCCAGTTCATTTTAACACTCCGTTAGGCATTTCAACCGTAATTCTTCCGAGCTTAGCGCTTCTGAATTCATCAAGCAGCATAACAGACGCTCTTTCCGTGTCAACTTCTCCTCCGGAAATAAGCATACCTCTCTTCTTTGCAATAATGCGCAAAAGCTCGTATGATTCTATCTCATTAATATTTGTTTGCTCAAGCTTAAAACGTGAAATAAAGCTTTCAGGCTTTAAATCCTTTAAAAAATCAAGAAGTCTTACAGCTAATAACTCCGTATCAAGAATCTGATCCTTAACGGCTCCCGTAAATGCCAAATGCTCTCCGACGGTTTTATCATCAAACTTAGGCCATAAAACACCCGGAGTGTCGAGCATTTCAAGATTTTTTCCGATAGAAAACCATTGATTTCCCCTTGTAACCCCGGGTCTGTCCTCTACCTTTGCCCTGTTTTGTTTTGCTATTTTATTAATAAACGATGATTTACCCACATTCGGTATTCCCACAATCATAATCCTCATCATCGGATTAACCATACCCTTTTGTTTAAGACGAGAGATTTTTTCGCTCATCACCTCATTAACGGCAGGCGAAAATTTATTAAGTCCTTTTCCGCTCTTACAGTCAACCGCTACGGCCGAAATTCCCTGCTTTTTAAAATGGTCTATCCACATTTTTGTTGCAGTTTGGTTTGCCATGTCACACTTGTTGAGCAGAATAATTCTGGGTTTGTTTTGTACAAGTTTTGCTAGATCCGGATTACGGCTGCTTACTGGGATTCTTGCGTCAATTATTTCAGCAACAGCATCAACAAGTTTTAAGCTTGCTTGAATCTGACGCTTTGTTTTTGTCATATGTCCCGGAAACCATTGTATATTCTGCATTTCACTCATAATAATCTTCCTTGCTGTATTATCTTATAAATTAATATATATATTTAATTCTGTTAAACGGATAAAATATTAACTGAGCTTTTCCAATTATATCATCACACGGTATAAATCCAATATCCTCATATCTGCTGTCATAAGAAATGAGCCTGTTATCGCCCATAACAAAAATATGATCTTTTGGCACAACACACGGAAATTTTAAAGCGTTATCGGGTTTATTAGTTTTTGAATACAAATAATTTTCACTTATTACAATTCCGTCTACGATAACATTTCCGGTTTTATAATCAATATTGATAAGTTGCCCCTCGGTTGCTATTACTCTTTTTATAATTCGCTTTTCAACCAAGTTTTCAGTATTTACAGCAACTATATCGCCAGGTTTAGGCACATAATTAAAGTTAGTGAGAATTATTTTATCACCTGCGTGCAGGGTGTCAAGCATTGAACTTCCGACAACATTAACATCTCTGATAAAATAAGTAAATACAACCGTGACAAACACCATAACAAAAATTATTGTTTTTATAAAATCAAATGCTCCGATAACCAATTTGTTTTGATTACATACTAATCTTAACTTTTGGTTCATGAAAACCTCCGAAATAAAAAAGCTTATTCCTATTATAAAACAGAAATAAGCTTAATACAACATAAATTTGTGTTCAAATTAATAAAGATAACCAAATTCACTAAACGGATAAGCGACAAACTGAGCTTTGCCGATTACATCGCCAACATCAATAAGCCCAATCTCGGCTCTACGGCTGTCAAGCGACACCTGCCTGTTATCACCCATTACAAAAATCTTACCCTCCGGAATAACCTCAGGTATATCATAATCCGAGTAGTTGCCGGAAAAAGTAGAGCCTTTTATATACGGCTCGTCAAGTACAACTCCGTCAACTATGATTCGGTCATTTTCGAAATCAAGCTCAAGTGTTTGTCCCTCGGTAGCAATTACTCTTTTAATAATAGGCTTAGCATATTCGGCTCCGTGGGATATAACAACAATATCCTGTGCCTTAGGCGTATAAAAAAGATTAGTTACAATAACTTTGTCTTTGGTTGCAAGCGTGTCGTCCATTGAAGATCCCTCAACATCAACAAGGCGGAAAACAAACGTAAGACATAGAACGACAATAGATACGGCAATAAGTATGCATCTGATCCAGTCGTAAAAGCTTGCCATCGGTCCGTCGGACTTCATTGCTACAAATTTACCGCCGGAGCTATTGCTGTTGTTATCCTTAAAATAAATATCAGGATTCAGCTCTGCCGAAAGCTCAATGTCACTTTTGTTATCATAGTTGTTAAATACTTCATCAAACGGATCTTTTCTGCTCAATTTATTCACCTGCTGATAATAAAGTAAAAAAGGGAACATTTAAGTCCCCTTTTAAATAATTACTTGCGAATCTGCTCTTTAACCTTAGCAGCCTTACCAACTCTGTCACGAAGATAGTAGAGCTTGCTTCTGCGAACCTTACCGTAACGAACAACCTGTACATCCTTAACATTGGGTGAATGGAGGGGGAATACTCTCTCAACACCAACACCGTAAGCTACTCGTCTAACAGTAAATGTTTCTGCAACGCCACTGCCTCTCTTAGCAATGACTGTTCCCTCGAACATCTGGATTCTTTCTCTTTCGCCCTCGCGAATGTTAACCGATACCTTTACAGTATCACCGATTCCGAATTTAGGAGTAGTATCCTTGACAGAATCAGCAGCAATTGTTTTTAATGCGTCCATATATATCCTCCTTAGTTTTCCCGATATTCATACCACGAAGGCAGCGGACTATCAGCTTCAAAATGACGGCAACGCCGTTATCTGACCGCGTCGTGAGTAACGACGGCATCAAATGCTTATCTATAATATCATAAAAAGAATAATAATTCAAGAGTTTTTTCAAAAAAATTGATTTATTTACTAATATTATTCAGTTTTACGAGAAACTCATTGAAATAATCCGGTAAATCAGAGACAAACTCCATATATTTCCCGGTTTTCGGATGGACAAAGCCAATCTTTCTGGCGTGAAGACACTGTCCCGTAAAAGGCACTTTTTCATTTTTTACACCGTAAACCGTATCCCCCGCAACAGGATGACCGAGATAAGCCATATGAACCCTTATTTGATGCGTCCTTCCGGTTTCAAGAACACATTTGATATGAGTATATCCCTTATAGCGTTTAATAACTTCATAATGCGTAACTGCATTTTTGCTGTTTTTTAAAGTTACGCACATTTTTTTGCGGTCATTCGGGTTTCTGCCAATCGGTGCGTCAACAGTACCATTGTCATCTTTAAGATTACCAAATACGACAGCCTCATATTCTCTCGTAAAAGAATGTGCCTTGATTTGCTGTGCAAGATTCAAATGAGCAAAGTCGTTTTTTGCTACAATAAGTAATCCGCTTGTATCTTTGTCAATTCTGTGGACGATTCCCGGTCTTAAAACGCCGTTTATTCCCGATAAACTGTTTTTACAGTGAAATAACAGTGCGTTTACCAAAGTACCTTCGTAATTGCCGGCAGCAGGATGTACAACCATCCCCTTTGGCTTATTGACAACAAGAAGATACTCGTCCTCATAAACAATATCAAGCGGAATATTTTCCGCCTTTGCCTCATATTCCACAGGATCGGGAATTTGCAAAATAACGGTATCGCCCTCAAAGAGCTTATACTTTTTGTCAACAAATTTGCCGTTTACGGTAACATTTGAACATTGTATCAGATTTACGGCGGCGCTTCTTGATAAACCTATATCGGAATCAGCAATAAACTTGTCCAATCGTATGGCATTTTCTGTGCAAATTAATTTTTGTTCATTCATCCTGTAAATCTGCCTTTTTTTGTGAACTGAATATATCCGAGAAAAACAGCAGATATATCATTAAAATAACAGTACCTGCCGTGATACAGTAATCCGCAAAATTACAAACAGGCGGAAAAAACGACAGACTCAGGTAGTCAATTACATAACCATAGAATATTCTGTCAATTAAATTTCCGATTCCGCCGCCTATAATGAGAGCCGTGCTGATATAAAATACTTTTTCCCTCGGCCTTTTCTTAAACATATATACAAGTATAAAAATTATAAGAGCAACAGTAACTGCGACAAAAAGCCAGCGCATATCGGAAAACATACCAAACGCTACGCCTCTGTTTTCGACATAAGTCAAGCTGAATAAATTATCAATGACACTGACAGTACCGACCGGCTGAAGATATTCGGATACAAAATATTTAATTAATTGGTCGAACGCAGCAATTATAATTCCTATAACAAGTGCAACAAAAGGCATAAATTCCTCCAAAACTCAAGTATCGGTTGCAAATTTAAAACTGAATGATTAAAAGTACAAATCGGTGTGTTTTATCACACCGATCGTACTGTATAATATTATAACTTTATTTTAGATTTTCACAGCAGCGTGAACAAAGTGTCGGATGTTCGCTGTTGCTGCCGACCGTATCGGAGATAACCCAGCAGCGCTCGCATTTTTCGCCGTGCGCTTTTTCAATTTTAATTTCAAGTTCATCCGAACCTTCAATAATCTCAACTTCCGAAACTATAAACGCAGAAGCAAGCTCATTTTCGGCCTTTTTAAGGAAATCAAGCTTTTCATTACTTGCCGACAAAACCACCTTTGCCTCAAGAGAGCTTTTAATAGTTTTATCCTTAATAAACGCCTCAAGCGATTTTTTAACATCATCTCTCAGTTCATGTATTTCGTCCCAAAATGCCATAAAGTCATCATCAATTTCAATGTCTACTTTACTGCACATTTCGTTAAATATAACATGATCAGCCTTGTCATTTGACGAATGAGGCATATATTTCCAAATTTCATCTGAAGTATATGCAAGAATAGGAGCAATCATTCTTGTCATGGCGTCAAGTATGATATAAATTGAAGTCTGAGCGGCACGTCTGAGCTTACTGTCAGCCTTTTCGGTGTAGAGTCTGTCTTTTAAAACATCAAGATAGAAGTTTGACATGTCAACTACACAGAAATTATGAATTGCATGGTAAACAATGTGGAATTCATATTTATCATAAGCTTCCTTGACCTTATCAATAAGGCTGTTAAGCTTTGCAAGCGCCCATTTGTCAATCGGCATAAGCTCATTTAACGGCACCATATCCGTATCAGGGTTAAATCCGTTGAGATTTCCGAGAATGTATCTTGCGGTATTTCTGATCTTTCTGTACGCTTCGGAAAGCTGCTTTAATATATCGGGAGATATACGAATATCAGCATGATAATCAGAAGAAGCAACCCAAAGTCTGAGGACATCGGCTCCGTACTGATCAATAACCTCCTGAGGATCAATACCGTTTCCGAGAGACTTGTGCATAACTCTTCCCTTGCCGTCAACTACCCAACCGTGAGTAAGAACAGCTTTATAAGGGGCAGTACCCATTGTTGCAACGGATGTTAGGAGCGATGACTGGAACCAGCCTCTGTATTGGTCTGCGCCCTCGAGATAAAGGTCAGCAGGCCACTTTAAGTAAGGACGGTTTTTAAGCACAGCAGCGTGAGATGAACCGCTGTCAAACCAAACGTCCATAATATCTTTTTCTTTTACAAACCTTGAACATCCACACCTTGAGCACTTTTTGCCGGCAGGCAAAATCTCCTCGGCGGAATGAGTAAACCACGCATTGGAGCCTTCCTTGCCGAACAAATCTGCAACGGCAAGCATTGCTTCCTTATCAATGAGAGGCTCGCCGCACTCTTCACAATAGAAAATAGGAATAGGCACGCCCCATTTTCTCTGTCTTGAAATACACCAATCTTTTCTTTCTTTCACCATTGATGTAATCCTATCCTTGCCCCATGCAGGAATCCACTCGACCTCATTGATTGCCTTTACAGCATCATCTTTAAAATCATCAACGGAGCAGAACCACTGGTCAGTTGCGCGGAAAAGTACGGGATGCTTACATCTCCAGCAATGCGGATATTGGTGAATAATCTTTTTAAGCGCAAAAAGTGCGCCTACCTTATCAAGGTGTTCTGCAATCGGCTTGTTTGCGTCATCAGTTTTAAGACCAGCAAACATTCCGGCTTCTTCTGTTAATACACCGTTTTCATCAACAGGAACTATAATCGGAATCTCAGGATAGTTGCGGCAGACATCATAGTCTTCTACACCGTGTCCTGGAGCGGTGTGAACGCAGCCTGTACCGCTTTCGAGAGTAACATGATCTCCGACTATAACAACAGATTCTCTGTCCATAAACGGATGAGCTGTTTTCATATATTCAAGCTCCGAACCTTTTATTGTGGCTACAACCTCATAATCGGTCTTTTCGGCAGCTTCCATAGCGCTCTTATAGAGTTCTTCCGCCATTACGTAATACTCGTTGCCGCATTTAACTATTGCATAATCAAACTTAGGACCTACACAAATAGCAACATTGCCCGGCAATGTCCATGTAGTTGTAGTCCAAATTACAAAATATACCTTTTTAGGATCAATTCCCAAAGCAGAGAATTTTCCGAGATCATCGGTAACATTAAATTTTACATAAATTGAATGACACGGATCCTCAGCGTATTCAATTTCTGCCTCGGCAAGAGCTGTCTTACATTCAGGACACCAATACACAGGTTTAAGTCCTTTATAAATATAACCCTTGCAAGCCATTTCAGCAAATATTCTTATCTGTTCAGCTTCAAAATCAGGAGTCAGAGTAACATAGGGATTATCCCATTCGCCTATTGCGCCAAGCCTTTTGAACTGGTTTCTCTGGTCGTCAATATATGTTTCAACAAATTCGCGGCACATTTTACGAAGCTCAAGCTCAGATATATCGGCAGAGCTTCCTACGCCGGCTTTTTTCCTCGCCTTTAGCTCGGTAGGAAGTCCGTGCGTATCCCATCCCGGAACAAACGGAGCTTTAAATCCTGCCATATTCTTATATCTTACTATAAAATCTTTTAATATTTTATTAAGCGCAGTTCCGAGATGAATATTACCGTTTGCGTACGGAGGACCGTCATGAAGTACAAATAAAGGTTTACCCTCGTTGATCTCCATAAGCTTTTCGTAAATTTTTTCATCTTCCCAATTTTGAAGTGTAACCGGCTCGCTTTTTGGCAGACCGGCTCTCATGGGAAATTCAGTTTTAGGAAGATTAAGTGTAGAATTGTAATCCTGGGACATTTTATATACTTCTCTCCAATATCATTAAAATTAAATTACTCAGCCGATACATCGTAATTATCGCCGAATTTTAAATGAGCAAACTTGCCTGAACGCTTAGGGGCGGGCTCTGTGACTTCATTTTCCGTGTGCTTATCGGTAACTTCAGGTTCAGCCGATTCAGCGTCTGGTTCTTCTTCCTGTTGCTCAGCTTCTTTTACGGGTTCTTCCTTTACAGGCTGAGTAGGATATTTCTGGTCAAGAGTGCTTTTAGATTCGTTTAGATCAGCCTCTGTCGGGAGTTCGTCAATAGCCTTGATGTGCTTTTTATACAGTTCAATAAGTTCACTCCTCAAAGCAACTGCATCGGACTGAAGCTGGAGATAATTTTCCTTTTCAATCGCTGTGGTCTTATTTGCGTCTACAAGAAGTGACTGAGCTTTTTCTTCAGCCTCTCTTACGATTTTGGCAGCTTTTTCCTTTGCTTCTCTTATGCAGGCATCGGAAACCTTTTGAGAAGCAAGCAGAGCGTTTCTTACCGTCTCCTCATCGGACTTGTACTGCTCAACACGGGTAGCAAGCACATCAATCTTATGAACAAGATTTGTCTTTTCCTTTTTAAGCTGCTCAAAAGCGGCGATAACCTCGTCGATAAAAGCGTTAACATCCTCAGCTCTGTATCCACCTCTTACGGTAGCTTTTCTGAAGCTTACATTCCTAATTTCATCAAGTGTAATCATGTTTCTGCACTCCTTTATCTAAAATGAATCAATCTGATTTTTAATCGGCCTTTTTTAGTTTGACCCTCAACGGTCTGCAAAATATATTTGCCTTTTCCCCTTATAATAAGCGTATCTCCTACCTTAATCTCTCGGCTGATATTTGATGACTGAATAAATCCGCAGCTTACATTCCCCGATAAAATAATATTTTTGGTTTTCTCCCGTGAAAGCCCGGTTACAGCTGCAACGATATTGTCGAGACGCATCGAAGTGACTGTGAGCAAAAGCTCCTCAACTCCCATTCCCTGAGGAAGATCCGACAAATCGGCATCAAATGCCTTTACACCGATTTTTCCGACTTTATAAATCTGAGACACGATATAGTCACGAAGTTCACTTTTAGCAAAAACAACAGCTCTGCCGTTTTCTACAAGAATATCGCCGATAGTCTCTCTTTCAATGCCCAAAGACATCAAAGAACCCAAAAAATCCCTGTGAGTCAGATTATCCGCACTCCTGAATCGAAATTCAATAGCAGAAACGGGAAAATCAGGAAATGTGTTATGGGGGCACAGTGCAAGCATCTTTCGCTCACTTTGTTCATATCCGCCGTAAAAAAAGTAGTTTTCAAAGCCTGTTCTTTTTAGATATTCTTCTGAAATCGCCTGTTTTCTCTCGCTTAAAAAAGGGAAAAAGTAAGGCTTCATACGTATTTGACAAAGCCTTACGGCATCTTCAAGCTTTGAAAAAAACAAATTGTCTTTATCAGAAATATACACCGCTGTTTTCTAACTCATCGAGCAAATCGTCACCGGTAAGATCAACGTTGCTCGGTATAATTATATATGTATTTGTGGCAACTCTTTTAATTTTGCCTCTGTTTGCATAAGCAACTCCGCTGAGGAAATCAAGAATTCTTCTTGCCATATCCTTGTTTGTATCCTCAAGGTTCAAAACTACGGTGTGAGTTTTCATAAGCTCATCTGCAATAGAGCGTGTTTCCTCACCGAATCTCTCAGGCTTAAAGATACCAACCTGCAATTTGGCTGTTGCGTTGATATTAACGACCTTGTTTCTTCCTCCGAGGTCTCTTTCTCTTTCGCGGTGTGTTTCTCTTACAGGTTCTTCCTCGTAATCGTCCTCTCCGTCATCAGCATAGCCGTACTCATCATACTCATATTCATCGTCCGGAGCATCCCACATACGCTTAAACTTATCAACAATTCCTGCCATTTGTATTTCCTCCTAAATTATGTGTAATCTCTTGCGCCGAAAAGCGCAGAGCCTATTCTAACCATATTAGCGCCCTCTGATATGGCTTCAAAGTAATCGGCGGACATTCCCATTGAAAGAATAGTCATATCTATATTATCTAATTTTTTTTGCGATATGTCAATAAATATATTATGCATATTATTAAAATATTTTAAAATTTTATGTTTATTATCACAAATCGGCGGAATAGTCATAAGACCTTTTACCTTAACACCTTCAATTTCAGATATTTGACAAAGCAGCTCTTCAAGATTTTCAGGATAAACTCCCGATTTATTCTCTTCTTTGCCTATATTCACCTCGATTAAAATGTCAGTAGTCTTACCGATTTTTAATGATTGTCTCGCAATTTCACTTGCAAGCTTAACCGAGTCAACCGACTGGATTAAATCAACCTTGTCCACGATTTGTTTAACCTTATTTGTCTGAAGATGACCGATGAACTGTAAAGAACAATCTTCAAGATTGTAGTCATTATATTTCGCAAGCAGCTCCTGAACTCTGTTCTCGCCAATATGGTCAAGTCCCAGACTGACAGCATAATTTATAACTTCGGCGGGCACTGTTTTTGTTGCTGCAAGGAAAGTAATGTCTTCCCTGCTTTTACCCGTTTTTAAAGCGGCCTCTGCAATTCTATCATTAATTTTTTTATAGTTATACTCAACATCACTGAACAATTTTTCCGTCATAAAGGTCATCTCCCTCAATAATTACTTTATCATACATAGATACAGTTTCATCGCTGAAAAGTTCATCTTCATCAGGCGACGGATCGCATATAACATAGTCGTTATCGGAGTACAGTATTGAAATTTCTTTAAATTGCACTTCACTTCCGTACATAACATAAACGCCCTGCACCTTTTTCTCTTCTTTGTGCGCGTTTCCGTCATCGTCGTATGTTGTTTTTACCGCATAGTCATCGTGAATTGCCTTTTTGCTGATTCTAAGACCTGTGTATGTTCCAAGACCGATTTCTATCGGCTCATATCTTGCTTCAATAAGGCTGTCATCCATATAATCGCACTCAAGAATTACAAGAGCGTCGGAATCCTTTGTTTCCTGGCTTATTTTATACACTGTTGCAGGGATCTGCATTGATGTCGCATCAGAAAAATACACACTCACGCTTCCGTCATACATAGCAAGCCGAGTCGCTTCATCCGAAGAAACAGAACACAAAACATACCAGTTGAGACCGCTGACAATCTTGCCGGCGCTGTTTTGGGAAACATCCTGTTTTTTTATACTCTCAAAATCCGAAAGCTTTAATTTTTCTAAATCGGAATATTTAACAGCATTTTCGTATCCGTCACAAAATTCGGAAAAATATCCTGCCTTGTCAGTTGTTATGTTTCCTATACTTTCAGAGGCAGAATTTCTCAGCGAATCAATTTCAGACTGAAGCTTGTCTATCTGAGATTGCAAGCTGTCATATTTACCTGTGTAAAGATACCGCTGATTTATTGAATATATCAAGTTACTCGAATCAGAAAGTGCCGAACTCAGATTGCCGCCGTTTATATTATCAATATATGAAATTATATTATTGTTAATGGAATTGTTTATTGTGTCAATTCCAACTGTATTTACCTTACTGTTTGTCTGCAATGTTTCCAAATCGGATTTTTGCTTCTCAAGTGAGTCTGCCATAGCTCTTGCGCGGGCATCCTCTTCTGAAGTATATATCTTTGCAATTTCGCCGCCCACGCTCATCTGTTCTCCTTCTTCGCAGGAATACGACAAAACGCCTGATGTGTTCGCACTTATAACGGACTCATCCCTGACAATAAACCCATTTGAAGATATTTTATTCGTCACCGTCACTTCTACGGCATTTTCGGTAGCGTACATATCAAAATTCGCACTTACCAAAAGATAAACAACATACATTACGGCAAGTAAAGTAAGCACCGCTATAAGTATTCGTTTAAACAGCAATTTATCCATATATATTTTCCTTTTTTAATATTTCACAGGCGTCACAAAACAAATCATATTCGGACTTATAATCATCGGCGTACAGCCAGTTAATTCCCGCATCTCTCTTAAACCAAGTAATCTGCCTTTTTGCGTACCTTCTTGTTTCGCGTTTTAAATTTTCTACGCACTCTTCAAGTGACTTTTCACCGTCAAAATAAGGTATAAGTTCCTTGTATCCTATTGCTTTTACGGAAGTAAGACTCAATCTGCCCTCAAGCACTTGCTTCGCTTCATCTAAAAGTCCTTTTTCGAGCATTAAATCCACTCGTTTATTTATTTTATCATAAAGTTTTTGCCTGTCCCTAAAATTCAAACCGATTTTAACGGCACTATAAGGACTTTTTACCCTTTTGGAATTTTCAATTTGCTCTGAAATAGTAATTCCCGTTGTTTTATAAAACTCTATTGCTCTGATTATTCTTTTGGGATTTTTGCCATCCTTGAGCCTTAAAGCCGATTTTTTATCGATTTCCGCAAGCATATCGAGCAAAACATCAATCCCGCTCTCTTCATATATTTTTCTGAGCTCACTTGTAATCTTTTCATTCCTGTTTTCTTCGGAAAAATTTATGTTGTTTAAAAAAGAATCAACATATAAACCGGTTCCGCCTACAATAAACGGAAGTTTATTTCTGTTTAAAATGTCAGAAACACACTTTGCCGCATCTCTAACGAACATCGCAACAGAATATGTTTCCTGAGGTGAAACGAAATCAATCAAATGATGTTTTATTCCTTCCATTTCATCAGCGTCTGGCTTTGCCGTTGCAATCTGCATACCTTTATAAATCTGCATCGAATCTGCGGAAATAATTTCTCCGTCATATTTTTTGGCAAGCTTAACCGCAAGGCTTGTCTTACCCGATGCAGTAGGTCCCACTACTGAAACAATATCAATTAAATTTTCCAGAATATCACACCCTGCCAAATTGTTTTTCAATCTCGTTTTTGGTCAATACAATACAAATCGGTCTGCCGTGGGGGCAGTACTTTAGTTCAGGGTTGTCCTCAAGCTTTTTAACAAGTTCAATAAGCTCCTGAGCCGTGCTTTTATTACCGGCTTTGACAGCGCACCTACATGCAACATTATGATAAAACCAATCCATTTTTTCAGAGTAAATATCATTTTTCCCAAGAGCGATATAATTTGACATTTCAGCTATACAATCGGAAATATCTCCGGCATCAAGATACTGCGGTGCGCTTCTCACTATAACGGTTCCGTTTCCGAAATCATCAACATCAAATGCGCACTCCTTAAACATGTCAAGATTATTTACGGCTGCGTTATATTCCGCTTTATCAAGCGTTACTGTTACGGGCTGCAAAAGAAACTGTGAGTAAGCTCCTGCTTTTTCACTTTTTAGTTTTTCGTAAATCAATCTTTCATGAGCAGCGTGCTTGTCGATAAGCAGGATTTCTTTTGAGTTTTTTTCAGCAATAATGTATGTATTGAACACTTCCCCTATGTATTTTATAAAAATATCATCTTGTTTTATCAGCTTTTGAACAACAGTTGTTTCATCATTATCAGTAATTCTTTCAGAATTTGTATTTAATTTTTCGGTTTCGCCGTAATATTCTTTATAAGAATCATCAAAAGAATCAAATTTTGAAATCCCTGTATTATCCTTTAAAGATAAATTATCAGAAGCATCATTTTGTTCATCCTTTTGCTGAATATCAGGCTTTGACGTCGTAAACAACTGCTTTTCTTTTCTGTTATTATTAATTGCAGTCTTTGTAAAAATATCAAAAGGATTAGACGAATCGGATAATCGTGTACCTTCTGTATTCTTATCTTTTTGACTGCGTTTTAAATTATTAACTTCATCATTTGCATTAAAGCTGACATTATCAAAAGGGTTGTAATCATCTTGTTTTGTCGTTTTATTCGGCAAAGGTGCCTTATCATTAACGCCAATATTTTTATTAAAAACAGCCTGCGCATTTTTAAAAGGATTAAAACCGTTGATTTCATTAAAAGCAGAATTATGCTTAAATGAGGCTGACTTTCTGCTGTCATACTTCATTAACGCAGATTTGACTGCGTGGTAAACCGCGTCAAATACCGGACGCTCATTTACAAAACGCACTTCAATCTTTGATGGATGAACATTCACATCCGTCGCCTCAAAAGGAAGCTCAATATTTAAAACACAAGAAGGAAATTTTCCGACCATAACGGAGCCTTTAAACGCTTCCTCAAGCGCTACAAAACCCGTTTTTGTCTTTACATATCGTCCGTTAATAAAAAAATTCTGCATATTTCTGTTCGGCCTTGCGTTAACAGGTTTTGAAACATACCCATAAACCCTAATTGATTCAAGTGTATAATCTACCGGTATTAAAGAATCTTTAAAGTCTTTTCCGTATACAGAATAAATTGCTGAAATAAGTTTTCCGTCGCCAAAGGTTTTAAGAGCCTGCTTACCGTCCTTTATGTATGTAAAAGCAATATCGGGGTGTGAAAGCGCGGTTTTATCAACAACGTTTGAAACAGCGTTTCCTTCCGAAATATCCTTCTTTAAAAATTTTGCCCGTGCGGGGATATTATAAAATAAATCCCTTATTATAAATGTTGTTCCGACGGGACAACCTGTATCGCTCAGGCTTATTTCTTCTCCGCCGTTTATTTCATAGAGTGAACCGATTTCTTCATTTTTGTTTCTTGTGATAAGACGGAGCTTAGACACAGCGCAAATTGAGGCTAAAGCTTCTCCTCTGAAACCTAGAGTTGAGATACTATCAAGATCATCTTGAACCTTTACCTTACTTGTTGCATGCCTCAAAAAAGCGACTTTAATATCGTCTCTTAAGATACCGCATCCGTCGTCGGTAACACGCATAAATGTAGTGCCTCCGTTTTTTATTTCAACGGTAATGTTCTTAGCCCCAGCATCTATTGAATTTTCTATAAGCTCTTTAACGACCGACGAAGGACGTTCAACCACTTCGCCCGCCGCAATAAGCTCGGCAACATGCTTATCAAGAACATTAATGACACCCATTATTTTGTCACCGCCTTTCATTTTTTTATGACTAAATCATTTCTTTTAGCTTATAAAGCAAATTCATCGCTTCAATCGGTGTAAGTGTATTCAAGTCAGCGTTTTTGATCATATCAATAACAGGGCTTTGTACGGCGCCCATAAGTGAAAGCTGAATATCATTGTCAGTATCTTTTAACGTTTTGGGCTCGTTATTATTTCCTCCGCTCTCAAGTTCAGCCAAAATTTCTTTTGCGCGGCTGATAATTGACTGCGGCACACCCGCAAGCTTTGCGACCTCTATGCCGTAGCTGTCATCGGCGCCGCCTCTTACTATTCTGCGTAAAAAAGTAATGTCATCGCCCCGTTTTTTTACTGCAATACTGTAATTTTTAACGCCGTCAAGCAGATTTTCCATTACAGTAAGTTCATGATAATGAGTCGCAAAAAGAGTTTTTGCGCCAAGCTTGTGTTTATCTGCACAAAATTCAAGAACAGCTCTTGCAATACTCATACCGTCAAAAGTAGATGTTCCGCGACCGATTTCATCAAGTATCAAAAGACTTTTTGAAGTGGCGTTTTTGACGATATTAGCGACCTCGTTCATCTCAACCATAAATGTAGATTGTCCGGACGCCAAGTCATCAGACGCTCCGACTCTTGTAAATATACTGTCAACTATTCCGATTTCAGCAGATGAAGCGGGCACAAAGCTTCCCATCTGCGCCATCAAAACAATTAATGCAATCTGCCTCATATATGTTGATTTTCCCGCCATATTAGGTCCGGTAATAATCGCAACCCTGTCGGAATTACTATCAAGACTAACATCATTAGGAACAAACGGAGCATCCTTTAAAAGAAGCTCCACCACGGGATGACGGGAATCTTTTATTCTGATAGCGGACGACATATTTACATCGGGTCTTACATAGCGGTTGTCAGATGCTACATTTGCAAGTGAGGTAATAACATCGAGGGCCGCAATTGCTCTTGCCGTTTTCTGAATTCTGCTAAGATTATCGGCAACAGTCTTTCTTATTGCGTCAAATAATGAAAATTCAAGTGCAACGGCTCTGTCTTTTGCGCCTAAAATTCTTCCCTCTACTTCTTTAAGCTCCTGAGTTATGTATCGTTCGCAATTTGTAAGCGTTTGTTTTCTTATGTATGTTTCCGGTACCATATCCTTGTAAGAATTAGTTACCTCAATATAATAACCGAATACCCTGTTGTACCCTATTTTAAGTTTCGGTATACCGGTAAGCTGCCGTTGTTCAGCTTCAATCCCTGCAAGAATATCTTTGGAGTTATTCATATCACCGTTAACTGAATCAAGCTCCTCGCTATATCCTTTTTTGATCATTCCGCCTTCTCTTACAGTAAAAGGCGGATCTTCAACAATGGCATTGTTTATAAGATTAAATATGTCCTCAAGGGTATCAATTTCCGAGTGTATTTTTTTTAGATAAGAAGCGCTGCACTCCGAAATAAGACCCGATATTTTCGGCAGGTTTTCAACCGCAGAACAAAGAGAGCGTAGATCCCTTGCATTTGCGGAACCGTAAACCACCTTTGTCATCAGCCTTTCAATATCAAATATTCCAGAAACAGTTTCACTAATTTCAAGCCTGAGCACAGTATTATTTACAAGCTCCTCGACTGCAGACTGTCTGTTGTTGATTGCGGAGATATTCATCAGCGGATGTTCAAGCCAAGAGCGAATAAGTCTCTTTCCCATAGCAGTCTTTGTCTTGTCAATTACCCACAAGAGTGAGCCTCGTTTATCTTTTGACAGCATCGTTTGTGTCAGTTCAAGGTTTCTTTGAGTATTATAATCAAGACGCATATACTGACTTTCGCTGAAAAGCGATATTTTGTTTATGCGCTCAAGACCGCTCATTTGGGTTTCTTTAAGATAATCCAGAAGAGCGCCGATTGTAGAAATCAAAACAGCAGAATTTTCAACCGACTTTGCCTCATCATTAAAATGCTCAAAAACAGAAGTTTTGCAAATTTGATAGTCAAATTTTTCATCTTCAAGCATTTCAACGCCTGCAGAAAGCTTTGTTTTGATAAATCCGGGAAGTTCTTTATACTTTACAATGTCTCCTCCGATAAGTATTTCGCGCGGGTTGTAGCTTGAAAGCTGACTTATAAGCACATTATATGAATCTTTACCCGATATTTCGGTTGCGTATAATTCTCCCGTGGAAATATCACAAAAGCACAATCCGATATTCTTATTCTTTGCAAACATGCAGCAAATGTAATTATTTTTGCTCTCGTCAAGCATACTTGATTCCATTACGGTACCGGGTGTGATAACACGGATTATATCACGCTTAACAAGGCCTTTTGCAGTTGCAGGATCTTCCGTCTGCTCACATATTGCAACCTTATATCCTTTTGCAACAAGGCGTGCGATATAGCTCTCGCAGCTATGAAAAGGTACTCCGCACATCGGCGCACGCTCATCCTGACCGCAGTCGCGTCCTGTTAAGGTAAGCTCAAGCTCCTTTGACGCAAGCTTTGCGTCGTCATAGAACATCTCATAAAAATCCCCAAGACGAAAGAAAAGAATACTGTCCTTGTTTTCTTCTTTAATTTTAAAATACTGTTTCATCATTGGAGATAACTCCGCCATAATCTCACACCCTTGCTAAAATAATATTAGTGACAGCCTCCGCAGCTCTCACAACTTCCTGTACAGGATGACTGTGAATAGTCAGCTGTCTGAGGGTCTGCACCCTCGCATGACTGCTGAATAATTGCAAGCACTCTGTTTGCCACCATATCAAAAGCTTCTTTTGCTTCGTTATAAGCAATCATATTTTCATTCGACATAATTTTTGAGTAAACTTCTCTCATTTCGGTATTAAGCTTAGAAAGCTTTTCTTGATCTCTTTCCTTCTTTGAAGCCTCGTTATTTATTGACATTCTCTTTAAATTAAATTCACCGATAAGGTTTTGAAGCTCTGTATCAGCGTCAGCCTTAGTTTGAACTTCGTGTAATTTAATATAAGTTTCTTCTTTTTGAATTGCCTCTCCGAGTGCTCTTGCCTGTGAAATAATATCCATAATTTATACCTCCAGTTATTTTAAATCAATTCACCTTTAAGAATCCAGTTTCTTGCATTAGTAATTTTTACATTTTTAAATGTGCCTATCATATCGTCAGTACCCTCAAACTCAACAATTATATTTGAGCTTGTCCTGCCCGACAAATCGTTGCATTTGCCTGTTTTTTCTTCAACAAGCACCCTTTCAATACTGCCCACCATGGAAGAACAGCGTTTTGCAGCAATTTCCTCCTGAACATCAAGCAGCTCTCTAAACCACTTCGACTTTTCCGAATAAGGTATAGGGTCGTCCATCTTTTCGGCGGGAGTACCCACACGAGGAGAAAATATAAAGGTAAACAGAGAAGTAAACTCAACTTCTCTTACAAGAGAAAGCGTTTGCTTAAAATCTTCATATGTTTCTCCCGGAAATCCTACTATAATATCACTTGTGAGAGATACACCGTCTATCTTTTCTTTAGCGTAATTTATGATTTCAAGGTATTTTTTTCTGTCATAATGTCTGTTCATCGCCTTTAAGACACGATCAGAGCCGCTTTGAAACGGCAAATGCAAATGCTTGCTTATATGTTTTCCGCCCGCGATAGTGTCAATAAGTTCTTTTGAGCAATCTTTCGGATGGGAAGTCATAAAACGAATCCAGTAATCACCGTCAATTGAGTCAATTTCTCTTAACAGAGCAGAAAAATTAACTCCGTTTTCAAGGTTTTTACCGTATGAATTGACATTTTGCCCAAGCAGAGTGATTTCCTTATACCCGCTTTGTATCATATCGTTCGCTTCATTTAAAATAACCGACTTTTCACGGCTTCGTTCACGACCTCTCACATACGGTACAATACAGTATGTGCAAAAATTATTACAGCCATACATTATAGGAAGCCAGCCCTTAAAATTGCCGTCACGGCGTATCGGGATTCCCTCGTGAACGACATTGTCGTCAACACCCCTCTCAAACACTCTTTTGCAGTTGACAAGAGAGCTGTACATAAGCTCGGGAAAACGGTGCAAAGAATGTGTGCCGAACACAAGACCGACAAAGGGAAAGCTTTTGTAAATTCTGTTTGCAACGTGTTCTTGCTCCATCATACACCCGCACAGAGCAATCAAAATTTGAGGGTGTTTTCTTTTAATATTTTTCAGCGCACCGACATTTCCGAAAACTCTGTCCTCTGCGTGTTCACGCACAGCGCAGGTATTGAAAAGAATAAAATCCGCGTCATCGGGGGCATCGGTAAAATCAAATCCCGACATTGATAGCATACCTTTTATTCTCTCGCTGTCAGCGACATTTTGTTGACAGCCGTATGTTCTGACATAGGCAAGCGGTTTTTCGCCTCTTTTACGGATTTCCATAATCTCGGCAATCAGCTTCATATATTCAAATTGTCTGTCAGACAGATTATCAGGCGCAGCTTTAACCTCAGCCAAATAAGTGCCCTCCTTATAAATTGTATTAACTGACTTAGTATAGCACAAAATATAAGAATTTTCAATATTTTTCACAGGCTTTTCAAAATGCCGCCGACAAATTATCAATCTATTAAATTAATATGTTCTGTAAAGTGTCCCATAGTAATTCGGTATCTGCCCTACTATTATAGACTGGGCGATTTCAAAGTCCGTTGTAAATGTAATATTTCCGGAATAATCAAGTGAGGTAGTCATAATTTTCGACGTAAGCATAAGCCTTATGTGGTGTATGGTTTGATTTATGCCCGCCTGTTCAAAGGTACTTACTATTTCGGAAGAAAAACTACCCGTAAGGTTAAAATTCATATTGATACAAGGTCCCCAGTTTGAAAGTACCGTAATATTGGTAAAAGCACCGATAGGAATATCCACATCATTATCATACACTTTAGCAATTTCATTCTGAACCGATCTTGTAATCTCAGACTTGATTCTGTTTATTTTCATAGAATCGGTTTCTATCGCCTGAACAATTCCGCTGTCAGAGTAAACTATTTTAGCAATATCATCGTAATTATAGTTTAGCATTTCAATTGTTGAATTAGCTGCGTCACAAACCGAATTAACCGAAAGTATTTCCGCCTGCGTCCTTATATATTCCGGTCTGAAATCCATAAGATGAATTTCACAGTATACGATAACAGTAAGTACTGACAAGAGCACAGATAGTATAATACGCCTTATTATCTTAACAACAGGTCTTGATTTGCGTCTTTTATAGTACAGCAAAATAACACCCCTCGTACATCATATACGAGGGGATACAAAATGTTCTTAAATTATTCGACATCTTCATCGCTGTCACAGCAGCCGCAGGTACAGCTGTCGTCGCAGCATCCGTCTTCATCAAACAAATCAGAAAAATCAAACTCGAGAAGTTCGCCGCAATTCGGGCACTCAATTTCGCCCTCAAGCAAAACATCTTCGGATACGTTAATCTTTTGTCCGCAAGCGCCGCACGTTACCTCATAGAAAGGATTCTCCTCGTCCTCTTCATCATCGCAGTCGCAGCAGTCACATTCGTCGTCATAAACATCTGACTCAACATCTGCCAAGTCCTGGTCAATCTCATCGACCTGAGCGCTCAAGTCATCATAAAGCTCTTCCATATCGTTTACGGAATAAGCCATATCGTCGAGAAGTTCAACGATTGCGTTAATCACTTTAACCTCGGGCTTTGATTCATCAAGGTTAAGTCCTTCTGCGAGGCCTTTGATATAAGAAATTTTTTCAGTTAAATTCATAATAAATACTCCTTGAGAGATTATGCTCTGCCCATATACTCGCCTGTTCTTGTGTCGATCTGAATCATTTCACCTTCATCAATAAAGAGCGGAACCTTGATTTCGGCACCTGTTTCAAGAGTAGCAGGCTTTGTTGCATTTGTAGCCGTATCACCCTTAAATCCGGGATCGGTCTTTGTTACCTGAAGCTCAACAAAGTTGGGCGGCTCAACGCCGAAAACATTACCCTTGTAAGAAAGAACCTTACAAACCATATTTTCTTTAACAAACTTAAAGTTATCGCCGAGAACACTCTTGTTGATAGGAATCTGCTCCCAGGTTTCCGTATCCATAAAGTAATAAAGATCACCGTCTGAATAGCTGTATTCCATATCCTTTCTGTCAATAAAAGCAGTAGGATATTTATCGTTCGGGTTAAAAGTTTTTTCTACTACTGCACCTGTTATAACATTTCTGATTTTAGTTCTAACGAACGCAGCACCCTTACCCGGCTTTACATGCTGGAATTCAATGATAGAAACAACCTGTCCGTCCATTTCAAATGTAACGCCGTTTCTGAAATCACCTGCTGATATCATTAGTAATACCTCCTAATTTAAAGTTTATACAGCGTTATCTGCAACACTGTAAAATAACAAGTAACATTATACATAAAAAGCGTATAAAATGCAAGTGTTTTAAAGAATAATAAGCTCTTTTGGCAAAGAAACAAGATTTTTACAGCCGTTTTCTGTCACGCAAACCATATCTTCAATCCTTACGCCGAACTTATCGGGAAGATAAATTCCGGGTTCGTCTGTAATTATCATACCGCTTTTTAAAATTGTATCTGAATTTACCGAAACGGTAGGTCCCTCGTGTATATCAAGACCAACTCCGTGACCCGTTGCGTGCCCGAAATACTTACCGTAGCCTGCATTGCTGATAATATCTCTTGCTGTTTTATCAATTTCACTGCACAAAACTCCGCTTTTTATCTTTTCCAAGGCGGCAGTCTGTGCCTTTAAGACCGTGTTGTATACCTCGTACATCTCATCGGTTGCGTGTCCTACGGCAACCGTCCTTGTGGTATCGCTGTGATAGCCCTCATACACCGCACCTATATCAAAAGTGAAAAAGTCACCGCTCCTTACCTTATCATCAGAAGGAACACCGTGAGGCAGAGAAGTTTTTTTGCCCGTAATCGTTATGAGATCAAATGAAATATCCTCCGCACCGTTCATTTTCATCAAAAATTCAAGACGTGCGGAAATTTCATTTTCGCTTACACCGGGTTTTAGATAATTTAGCACCTCATTATACGATTTTTCCGTAATGATTTGGGCTTTTATAATTTTTTCAATCTCTTCTGAATTTTTAACTATTCTAAGCCCGTTTATTGTACTGTCAAGGATTGATGAATCATCACATTCTATGCCGTTTTTATTAAATAATGATTTAAAAGAATTAAACCTCGCAAGGCTTATTCCCGAAGCTTCAAAGTACAGCTTTTTAATCTCGTATTGTGCCAAGTATTTTAACAAATCCTCTGAAAGCTTCTTAAAGCAGACTACATCAATAAAATCAACCTTTTTTTGAGCCGCTTCAATGTACCTGAAATCAACAAACAAATAGGTTTTACAGGCTGTTACAATCATAATTCCTTCGCTGTTGAAAAAACCGCAAAGGTATCCGATATTTTTGGAATTTGTTATAAAGAGTGCTTCGGTTTTATCTTTTAACACGGATTTAAGCGAATTAATCCGCTCAATAAAAATATCTTTATTCATTATATCAGACCTTTAAGAGCTTGTATTGCAAGAAAATAGCTGTGCTTTCCAAACCCTGCAATCTGCCCTGCACATACAGGGGCAATTACTGATGTATGCCTGAATTCTTCCCTTGCGTGTATATTTGACATATGAACCTCAATAAAAGGAATTTTAAGACATGCGATAGCGTCACGCAATGCATAGCTGTAATGTGTCAAAGCACCCGCGTTAATTACTACTCCGCAGTATTCATCCTTTGCCGCATGAATTTTGTCAATCAAATCGCCCTCGTGATTTGACTGAAAAACATCAGCCGAAAAACCGTTATTCTGAGCATATTCCTTGATTTGCAATTCAATGCTATCTGAATTTTCGGTACCGTAAATTCCTTTTTCCCTAACACCCACCATATTAAGGTTAGGGCCCAATAATACAAGAATTTTTTTCATAGTATCACCCAGTTAAATAAAATAAAAAGTTTATAAATGGACAAAAAGCGGACAGAATTTACTGTCCGCTTGCTAAATTACCTGTATTTGCGTTTGCGAGCTGCTTCGGATTTTTTCTTACGCTTTACGGAAGGCTTTTCATAAGCTTCTCTCTTGCGCACCTCAGCAATAACGCCAGCTCTGGCACACTGCTTTTTGAATCTTCTTAATGCACTTTCAAGTGATTCATTTTCTTTAAGTCTAATCTCTGCCATCTATCTTCCCTCCCATCTGCCGCTTGGCATGGGTACTTTGCATATAATTGCAAAGTCTATTATACAATATGTAACTATTAATGTCAATAGAAATGTAGAATTTTAGGAAAAATTAAATTTTAACCAAAGTTTATGGCTTAACTACAAGATTTACGAGCTTTTTGGGAACAACTATTTCCTTAATTATGTTCATTCCGTCAATCGCTTTCTTGACATTTTCATCAGACTTAGCAAGGTTAAGTATTTCATCTTTTTGTGCATCAACAGAAATCTGGAGTTTGGCTTTGATTTTGCCGTTTACCTGAACGACAATTTCAACGCTGTCGTCAACACATTTAGCTTCATCATACTTCGGCCAGCTTGCCTCGGCAAGTATTCCGTCGCCGAGCTTGCAGATTTCATAAACCTCCTCGGTAACGTGAGGAGCAAAGGGGTTGAGAAGAATTGAGAAAATCCTAAGCTCTTCCCTGTTTATAGCTTTTGTATTTGTAATATCGTTAATAAGCGCCATAAGGGTCGCAATAGCAGTATTAAATTTGATGTTTTCAATGTCATCGCCGACCTTTTTGATTGCCTTGTGGAACGATGTCTCAAGCTCAGGACGGATTGCATCTCCGTCAATAAGCATTGTCTGCAAATTCCAGTAACGCTCAACAAATCTGCGGCAGCCCCTGATACTCGACTGACTCCAAGGAGCAGCTTTTTCAAAATCGCCTATGAACATCTCATAAAGACGCATTGTATCGGCGCCGTACTCCTCAACAATATCATCGGGATTTACAACATTACCTCTCGATTTACTCATCTTCTCGCCGTTTTCACCCAAAATCATACCGTGCGATGTGCGCTTTGCGTATGGTTCGGGAGTCGGGACAACGCCTATGTCATAGAGGAATTTGTGCCAAAAACGGCTGTAAAGCAAGTGAAGTGTTGTGTGCTCCATACCGCCGTTATACCAATCTACCGGAGACCAGTACTCAAGAGCTTCTTTTGAAGCAAGCGCTTCATTGTTGTGTGGATCCATATAACGCAGATAATACCACGAGGAACCTGCCCACTGCGGCATTGTATCTGTTTCACGGTATGCTTTTCCGCCGCAGTGAGGACATGTAGTTTCAATCCAGTCCGTCATTTTGGCAAGCGGAGATTCACCGTTGTCTGTCGGCTCATAAGACTCTACCATCGGAAGTTTCAGCGGAAGTTCGCTTTCGTCAATCGGAACATAGCCGCATTTATCGCAGTGAACAATCGGAATCGGCTCACCCCAATAGCGCTGACGGGAGAACACCCAGTCACGAAGCTTATAGTTAACCTTCGGATGACCTTTGCCCTCTTTAGTAAGCCAGTCAATTATCTTCTTTTTAGCCTCTTCAACCGATAATCCGTCAAGCATACCCGAGTTTACCATAATTCCCGTTGCGCAGTCGGTAAACGCCTCTTCTTCAACATTACCGCCCTTTACAACTTCAATAATGGGCAAGTCAAATTTCTTAGCAAATTCCCAGTCTCGTGTATCATGAGCAGGAACAGCCATAATAGCGCCTGTTCCGTATGAAACAAGTACATAATCAGAAATAAAAATAGGAATTTCTTTATTATTTACAGGATTAACAGCCATAACGCCGTCAAGTCTTACGCCTGTTTTATCCTTGGCAACCTCTGTTCTTTCAAAATCGGATTTACGTGCAGCAGCAGCCTGATATGCCCTTATCTCGTCAATATTGCCGAGCTTATCCGCCCACTTCTCAATAAGAGGATGCTCAGGTGAAATTACCATATATGTTGCACCGTAAAGTGTGTCTGCTCTGGTTGTATAAATAGTCAATGTATCGCCCGTTGTAGTTGTAAAGTCAACCTCCGCACCTGTGCTTCTTCCTATCCAGTTAATCTGCTGAGCCTTTACTCTGTCGGGATAATTAACAAGCTCAAGGTCGTTTATAAGCCTGTCTGCATATTCCGTAATCTTGAGCATCCACTGGGATTTTACCTTATGTATAACCTCGCTTCCGCAGCGTTCGCAAACTCCGTTGACAACCTCTTCGTTAGCAAGTACACATTTACACGATGTACACCAGTTTACATTCATCTCTTTTTTATACGCAAGACCCTTTTTAAAGAGCTGAATAAAAATCCACTGCGTCCACTTATAGTAATCGGGGTCGGTCGTATTAATTTCTCTGCTCCAGTCAAAAGAAATTCCGAGCGACTGAATCTGCTTTTTAAATCGGGCAATATTATTCTTGGTTACGATTTCGGGATGAATATGGTTCTTGATAGCGTAATTTTCGGTAGGAAGTCCGAAAGCGTCCCAGCCGATAGGATAAAGAACATTATAACCCTGAAGCCTGCGTTTTCTTGCAACGGTATCAAGAGCCGTATACGGACGAGGATGTCCGACATGCAGTCCCTGTCCCGAAGGATACGGAAATTCTATCAAGGCATAGAATTTTTCTTTATCGGAATTATCCTCAGCGTGAAACACGCCTTTTTCTTCCCAAATTTTCTGCCATTTTTGCTCTGTTGATTTATGGTTATACTTCAATTTAATTCCCTCCGTTTAGTCAATTACATCTGAAAGGTCAACGGGATTTCCGTCCTGCCACAAACGGTCAAGGTCATAAAACTCACGAGCCTCGTCAGAAAATATATTTACAATAACATCAACATAGTCAAGCAATATCCAACTGTTTGAGCGATACCCCTCTATATGGCTTACGGAAATACCCGCCTGATCAAGCTTGTACTCAACCTCGTCCGCAAGAGCTTTTACATGGGTTGAGCTTGTACCCGTTGCAATCACCATATAGTCTGCAAGTACAGAAATATCGCTGATTTCTATAACCTGTATATTCAAGCCTTTTTTGCTGCTGATAGCCTTTGCCGCCAACACAGCCTGCTCATATGAATTCATTTACTACTTCCTTTCGCCTGTTTATTCGATACAATTTCGTTATAACAGAATAATTCGTCGGGATGGATTGCAAGCTCACGGGACGCTAAATCACAAAAAGTAAACTTAAATCCGTAAAGCATTGCTTCCTCAAGACTTTTTCTTGATTTTTTCCGCATGGTCTTAACGCCCTTGTATGTTCTTTCCGCCGAGGTATAGTCAGCAATGAAAATTATTTTTTCAAGAAGCGACATACCCGCCCTGCCGGTTGTATGATAACGAATTGCATTAAGAATATCGGCATCGTTGATATTTAATTTATTATTTACATAAGCGCTGCCGCTTATGCTGTGCCACAGCTTAGGTGCGTTTTTTTGAGTATCGTCTAAGATTATACCACTCTCGCTTATAATTTGCAACTGCTCTTCCTTTGGCAGTTCTTTTGTAATGTCATGCAAAACGCCAGCAAGTTCAGCTTTGGATTCATCACCGCCGTAACGCTTCGCAAGCTTTACCGCCTCTTTTGAAACATTGATACAATGATTATACCTTTGTTCACTCATCATCGGTTTAATTATTTGCTTATACTCTTCAATATTCATTCCCTGCACTCCTTATACAAATCATTTTGCTTAATATATTCGTAAACATCTTCATCAATTAAAGGTTCAATATTTTTATCAAAATCAATGTTCCTGCGTATAAAGGTTGAAGAAACAGTTAAAACGGGCTTATCTAAAATTACGGCTTTTGCGCCGAGAGGTTTTAAAACACGCTTATAGTAATCACTAAGTTGTGCAAAATCAGAAGAATTTCTCGGCACGGCTGCAATAAATGCATTTTTAAATATAATATCGGGATTTTTCCATTTATCAAGCGTTAAAAACATATCCGCACCGACAACAAAGTACAGCGTATCACTTTTATAAACCGCCTTTAATTCCGACAGGGTTTCATAAGTGTAGCTCTTACCCTTTCGTTTGATTTCAATGTCGGATACATAAAAATTACTGTATTTTTTAACCGCGATACGACACATATTAAGTCTGTCAGCCTCACTTGCGAGGTTATCCGAAATCTTGTGCGGAGGGGTGTATGTCGGTATAAAAATAATCTTGTCAAGCCCTATTTGCTCTTTGCAATACAAAGCAAGCAAAATGTGACCGTTATGAATCGGGTTGAATGTACCGCCTATTATTCCTATTTTGCTCATGACTTTTTATTTGCCTTGGGCAAAACTATAACGGGCTCGTCCTCGTTTTTACGGTAGAGAACAAATTTTGAACCGATAACCTGAACAACATCTGCGCCGCATTTGTCGGCAATAATATCGGCGGCATCTCTTGAGGAATAAGAACTGTTATCAAGCACCTTTCCCTTGATGATTTCACGGGCGGTAAGTGCCGTGTCAGCCTGATTTATAACATTATCGGTTATCTCTCCCTTGCCTAAAATCAGAATAGTATCAATTCTGTTTGCAAGTCCTCTCAAATAAGCTCTTTGTTTACTTGTAAGCATATATTTAAACCTTTCAATTATTCTTTGATTTTTCAAAATATTTTTCAAGCTCTGATTTTAATTTTCTCAAAGCCTGTCCCCTGTGACTTACAGCGTCCTTTTCGCTGTCTGAAAGCTGTGCATAACTCTTCTCGCCGCACAAAAATATCGGATCGTATCCAAATCCGCCTTCACCCTGCGGTTTGTACGCTATACTTCCGTTGCATACGCCCTCAACTTCAATTTTATCTCCGTTAGGAAGAATACAGCATATAGCACAGGTAAAATGAGCCGTTCTGTCATCTTTTGAAACATTTTCAAGTTCCGACAAAAGCTTTTTGTTTTTGTCTTCATCGGTTGCGTTTTCTCCTGCATAACGTGCCGAAAACACTCCAGGCCGCCCGTCTAAAGCGTCAACCGAAAGACCTGAATCATCAGCTACCGCGGGCATAGATGTTTTCTTAAAGGCGGCTTCCGCCTTTAAATACGCATTTTCGGCAAATGTAGTTCCCGTTTCCTCCACATCGTCAAGGCATACTCCTGCTTCTTTTGCAGTTACCGCCTCAATTCCGAGCGGATTTAAAATGCGTTTGAGCTCTTTTAGTTTTTTGGGATTGTTAGTAGCTATTATAAATTTCATATCATTTACTCCGTTTTTGCAAAAAGCGCTTTCGCAAAATCATCTGAATTAAACGGCTGCAAATCGTCAATCTGCTCTCCGACGCCTATAAACTTAACAGGTATACCCAGTCCGTCTTTTATTGCAAGAACAACTCCGCCTTTTGCGGTGCCGTCGAGCTTTGTGAGCACAATACCTGTAATGCCCGTAGCTTCTCTGAACTGTTCAGCCTGATTTACCGCATTTTGACCCGTTGTTGCGTCAAGCACCAAAAGCTTTTCCTTTGCAGCGTCGGGAAGTTCTCGGTCAATAATACGGTTTATCTTAGCAAGCTCGTCCATAAGATGTTTTTTGTTGTGCAGGCGTCCTGCCGTGTCGCAAATAATCACATCGGCGTTTCTTGCCTTTGCTGCGGAAATTGCGTCATACACAACAGCGGCAGGATCGCTTCCCTCATTTTGCTTAATGATTTCACAGCCGCTTCTTTTTGCCCAAATATCAAGCTGGTCAATGGCAGCTGCACGGAAAGTATCGGCAGCGGCAAGAATAACCTTTTTGCCGTCTTTTGAAAGACTGTTTGCAAGCTTGCCGATAGTAGTGGTTTTTCCAACTCCGTTTACACCTATAACAAGAATGATTGACGGGCTTGTCGATATGTCAAGCTCTTCCCCGCCTTTGAGCATCTGCGAAACAGTTTCCTCAAGAAGTCGGTTTATCTCTTCGGGATCGGTGATACCTTCTTTTTTAACTCTGTCCTTTAGCTCATCACAGATTTTTTCGGCGGTGTACACGCCTACATCACCCATAACAAGAAGCTCCTCGAGTTCCTCAAAAAGCTCATCGTCAATCTTTGTAAACGACTTTAGCATCGAATCAATCTGACCGACAACGGCGTTTCTTGTTTTTTTAAGACCTTCCTTAATCTTATTAAAAAATCCCATATGATCAATCCTTTTATTTCGATTCAATTCCGAGTTTTTCTGCTATTTCGGTTGAGCGAAGCTCCAAAAGCTTTGAAATTCCCTCGTCCTGCATTGTAACACCGTACAACACATCGGCTTCCTCCATGGTGCCTCTTCTGTGCGTTATTAAAATAAACTGCGTTTTGTCGCACAATCTTCTCAGATAGCTTGCAAATCTATACACATTGACATCGTCGAGAGCAGCTTCTATCTCGTCCATAACACAAAACGGTGCGGGTCTCACTTTCATTATAGCAAAATACAGTGCGATTGCAACAAGCGCTTTTTCTCCTCCTGAAAGTGCGTCAAGGTGGACAACTATTTTTCCCGGAGGATGAACAAGTATGTCAATACCGCTTGTAAGTATATTTTCAGGCTCCGAAAGCGACAGCGAAGCCGTTCCGCCTCCGAAAAGCTCCTTAAAGGTATAGGTGAAATTCTTGTTTATCCTGTCAAAACTCTCAATAAATACCTCTTTCATTTGTTTTGTAAGGTCATTTATAAGGCGTTCAATCTCTTTTTTCGATTTTTCAACATCGCTGACCTGCTTACTCATAAACTCATAACGCTCGGCCACCTCTTTGTATTCTTCGATAGCCGAAACATTTACATTACCGAGAGATTTTATTCCCTGCTTTAGCTGCGCAAGCCTTTTTGAAGCCTTCTGAGAATCCTCAATATCAACCGCAATCTCCTGTGCTTCACGCTTTGTAAGCTCGTATTCTTCCCAAAGCTTTGAAATTATCTCATCGTATTGCTTTTGAATATTAATTTTTCTTTCTTCAAGCCTTGACAGCTCCATTCCCGACGCCTCACGCTCGGCAGTTTTACTGCGCTCGTCTGAGCGTATCTCAGCACTTCTTTTTTCAAGTGCTTCTTTTTTCCGGTTGGTTAACTCAATTTGTCTGTAAAGCTCATTTTGATATGATTCCTTAGAAGAAATTTCATCATTTAAGGCAGCTATTTTAATTTCATAATCCTTGATTTGTTCTTTTATTGATTCAATTTGACTTTGAAGCTCATACTTTTTGCGGTTATGGTCAATGCCTGTATCACGCGCAAAAACGATTTCGGAATTTAACGCTTCCACATCTTTTTGAGCAGTCACAATTTCAAGACGGATGTTTTGAAGCGCAGAGGAAAGTTCCTCTCTCTTTTGAGTAAGCTCGGCTCGGCTTCCCGTTAGGGAATTTACTTTTTCCTCGGCAGAAATAATTTTTGAATTAAGCTGAGAAATTAAATCTTTTGCCTGTGCACGGCTCTCCTTTAATTTTTCAATTTTATCGCTGCAATCAGATATTTCTAAATCAATATTATTAACAGATGTCCTGTTATTATTGATTTCTGTTTCACAAGCGCGCTTTTCAGCTTCAATTCTAACAAAGTCCTGCTGTTTGTTTGAAATATCCGCTCTTGTGCCGAGAAGCAGCGCTTCGGCTTGTGAATACTCAGCCGTGATTTGCTCGCTCATTTTAAAAACATCTTTAGCTTTTTTCTGCAAATCATCAGTGAGTTTTTTAAGCTGTTCAATTTCAGACGCACGACTCAAAAGACCCGTATTTCTGTTAAGAGAACCGCCGGTAAATGAACCGCCCGCATTGATGACCTGACCGTCAAGCGTAACTATTTTAAATCTGTAAGAATATTTTTTCGCAATTACAGTTGCGCTGTTTAAATCTTCTGCAATTACTATTTTTCCGAGAAGAGACGAGAGAATGTTTTTATATTTATCTTCACAGGTACAGAGACTGCTTGCAACCCCGACAAAACCGAAACACTCATCTACGCCTCTTTCATTGAGTTCACGGGGTTTAATCGTGTTAAGCGGCAAAAATGTTGCTCTGCCTCCGTCGTTTGACTTTAAAAAACGAATTACCTGTTTTGCGTCCTCATCTGTGTTGACAACTATATTTTGCATGGCGCCGCCAAGGGCTGTTTCCACGGCAACACTGTATTTCTGAGGAACGGAAATCACCCTTGATACAGGTCCGCATATACCTCTGAGTCTTCCGTTACTTGACGCATTTACAACAACCTTAACGCTTTTTGAAAAACCCTCAAGGTTTTTTTCGAGATTTTCGAGAAACGCAATTTTTCTCAGATGCTCCTTGACATCAAGCGATAGTCTGTCGCTTTCGGCTTTATATTCATTTTTCTTTTTCTCTTTTGAGATTAACTTTAGCTCAAGACCGCTTGCTGAATTCTTAAGCCCATTTATTTCATCTTGTGTTTCAGACAACTTTTTTTCATATGAGTCAAGAATTTCCTCAAGTTCTGCAAGCTGATTTGTTTTTTCTTTTCTTGATGCTTTTAAATTTTCGATTCTAGAACTTAGCTCTGAAATAGAGCTTTCAGAGGTCATATCAATAACTCTTGCGTCTGCCGACTGTGACGTCAGCATAGAAAGTTCAGAAGTGATCTCCTGAAGAATATCTCCGTTTTTACTCGAATCAATGTTGATTACATTTAACTCATCGGAAATTTCCGCATATTTTTTTTGCTTTTCTATTATCTCGGAATCAAGAGCGTCAATTTTAAGCTGTGTATCGGAAATTTTCTTTTCAAGATCATCTGAGCTTTGCTCAGCAATCAAAATTTCGCTGTTAATTCGCTCAATATTGTCATTTGCGTGCTGTATATCATTATTGGCAACGGAAATAGATGACTTTTTTTGCGAAATATTATTTTCAGCCTCCGAAATTTTATTTCTCAAGCTTTCAATTTCAGCGGAAAAAGCACCGCTCTGACTGTAAATTTGTTCTGTTTCGGCCTGTATTTCCGTCAATTTTCTCTCAGCGTCTTCATACTGCGCCTTAGCAATGGATATTTTTTCGTCCTGCTGTTTTAAATTTTCCTGTGATTTATCAAGAGTCAAAAGCCACAGCGCAATTTCAAGGCCCCTTTTTTCCTCCGACAGCTTTAAAAATTCCTGTGCTTTTTCCGATTGCTTGCGAAGCGGCTCGACACGCTCTTCAAGCTCCGAAACAATATCTCTGAGCCTTAAAAGGTTATCCTCTGTATTTTTCAGCTTTCGTTCCGACTCAATTTTTCTGTATCTGTATCTTGAGATACCTGCCGCCTCTTCAAAAATTTCTCTTCTCTCTTCACTTTTTGAAGAAACAATGCTGTCAATTTTTCCCTGTCCTATCATAGAATATCCGTCTCTTCCGAGTCCGGTATCCATAAACAGCTCGTTTATATCCTTCAACCTTACGGCTGCTTTATTGATAAGATATTCACTCTCTCCGCTTCTGTAATAGCGTCTTGTAACCGATATTTCATCGCCGTCAAATTCAAGAAATCTGTCCGAATTGTCAATATTAAGGGTAACCTCTGCATAACCCTGCTTTTTACGCTTATCGGTTCCGTTAAAAACAACATCCTCCATTTTTGAGCAGCGCAGACTTTTTGGCGACTGTTCTCCCAAAACCCAGCGAATAGCGTCGCTTATGTTGCTCTTTCCCGAACCGTTGGGACCTACAACTGATGTAATTCCCTGTTCAAAGGACAATTTTGTTTTATCAGGAAATGTTTTAAATCCCTGTACTTCCAATGACTTTAAACGCATTAAAATACCCCTACTTTATGTATAAATCGTACTTGCTGAGTGTGTTGTCAAAGTACGTTTTAAATTGATACCCCATATTAGTAAAATTAATTATATTACATTTTTTTTGACCGTAAAATTTAGAAAGTGATTTTTGATTTATATATACCGAAAACGGTTTTGATTTGTCTATAAGTCTTGTTTTATCAATAAACAGATTATAAAAAATTTTATTTTCGCAAAGTTCCTTAAACGCGGGATGATAATTATCACATACGCTGTTTTTAATAAGGCTTTCAGAGTAATGAAGTCCGAGCCTTATTATCTTTATACCGCTTTTTTCAAACATTATTATAAGCTTGGAACATAAATCTATTGAAGCATCAAGGCTGTAAGGCACAAATTCTCCCGAATGATAAAGCTTTGCAAGCTCTGTATCTTTCATAATGACAGTAGGATATATCCTAACCGTATCGGGTTTTAAACTTATAAACTGTTCGGCAGTATAAATATCCTGATTATATGTTGACCTATAAAGTCCCGTCATCATCTGAAGTCCGAGAGAAAATCCGTAATTCTTAATTAAACGTGATGATTTTATAACATCTTCCGCGGTATGGCCTCTTTCATTTGCCTTAAGCACAGAGTCACACATAGACTGTGCGCCGAGCTCTATGGCAGTAACTTTATAACTTTTGAGTATATCGAGAAATTCCCTGTCAATGCAGTCAGGCCTTGTAGAAATCCTTATTCCGTAAAACATATCCGTATACGGTTTCGCTGCCTCAAGCAGAGAAATCATATAATTTCTGTCAATAGCCGTAAAACTTCCGCCGAAAAAAGCAATTTCAGCGTAATGACAATTATCTCCCATATCATTAAGCGCTTTATCAAGAATTTTTCTTACATCATCCGAATTAGGCTGATATGATTGACCTGTAATATTTTTCTGATTACAAAAGCTGCACTGATGAGAGCAGCCGTTATGAGGAATAAAAATTGAAATATTGCCTTGTTTAATATCCCATCAACTCCAATGCCTGACGGGCAGCCTGCTGTTCGGCTTCTTTTTTGCTCCTGCCCCCGCCCTTGCCGATAACATTACTGTTTAAATGAACCTCTGACACAAAATGCTTATTGTGGTCGGGTCCGCTTTCGCTGACAAGCACATATTCAAGCATTTCACCTGGATTTTTCTGAACAATCTCCTGCAATGTGGTTTTGTAGTCATTAATTTTCCTGTTTTTTGTATTTTTTATCTCAGGTATAACAAAATTAAGAATATGTTTAGAAGCCGCAGAAAACCCGCCGTCAATATAAATTGCAGCAATTAATGCCTCAAAAGCGTCGGCCAGTATTGACGAACGCTCGGCACCGCCGTTATTTCTTTCGCCCTTGCTCAAAAGCATATAACTTCCCAAATCAATCTGCTTTGCAAATTTAAAAAGAGACTTCTCGCAAACCAGCGAGGCCCTGAGCTTTGTAAGCTCACCCTCGGGAAGCTGAGGACAGTTTTTAAAAATATAATCAGACACAACAATAGACAGAACAGCGTCCCCCAAAAACTCAAGGCGTTCATTATACTTTATATGCTTTGACTTATGCTCATTAGCATAGGACGAGTGAGTGAGCGCCTCGCTCATAAGCGACAGATTTTTAAAATGATACCCAATTTTGTCCTGCAAATCATTCATACTAATTCTCCCGTATATCAAATTGCCGATGTAATTTCTTCAATAGCCTTAGCGTTAACATAATCCATGGAAAGTTTAATTGCGTTTTTAATTGTAACAGACTTTGAATCACCGTGTGCTTTAAAAACAGGCTTCGATGTTCCGAGTATCGGAGCGCCTCCGTAAGCATTGTAATTAAATCGGTTTTTCATCTGCTTTAGTTCTTTTAAAACAATTGCCGCCGCGAGCTTTCCCTTTACTGATTGAGAAAACATACTTTTAATTTGTTTCATAAGCGTAATCGCAACGCCTTCGTAGGTTTTTAAAATTAAATTGCCCGTAAAGCCGTCACATACGACAACATCGCATACGCCCTTAGGTATATCTCTTCCCTCGACGTTACCTATAAAATTAAGTTCGCTGTTTTTAAGCAGTTCGTGCGCATTTCTGTAAAGCTCAGTTCCCTTGTGATCCTCCGTACCGACATTTGCAAGACCAATTCTCGGATTATTTACGCACATTACCTTTTCCATATAAACAGAACCCATTAATGCAAACTGGTACAGCATCTCAGGTCTGCAATCGACATTTGCCCCTCCGTCCATAAGCATAAAAAATCCGCTCTCAGACGGAATTACGGGGGCAAAAGCAGGGCGCTTAATTCCCTTAATTCTCTTAATGGCAAGAGTAGCCCCCATACATAAAGCTCCGCTGTTTCCCGCGCTTATAAAAGCCTGTCCCTCACCGTTGTTTAACAATCTAAGTCCGACAGCCATCGAGCTGTCCTTTTTGGTTTTTAACACAGCGTCAGCGCTGTCATCCATCGTTATTCGCTCGGTACAGTTGACAATTTCAATTTTATTTAAAGATATGCTGTTTTCTTCGGCAACAGATTTGATAACACTTTCCTGTCCAGTCAAAATAATATCAACGCCGAATTCATTTACGGCTTCTGCGCAGCCTTTGATAATTTCAAGCGGAGCGTTATCTCCTCCGAACGCATCAACAATAATCTTCATTTTTATACCTCTGAATTATCTACCAAAAATTTATCAAGCGCAAGCAAAGCTCTTTGTGAATACTTTGCGCCTCTCTCCTTTTTGTCTCTCGGTCTGTTTTCAAGTTCAGGCAAAACGCCGAAATTTGCACCCATAGGCTGAAACTTTGAAACAGTTGGATCGGATATATAGCCGCTTAAAGCTCCTATCATTGTTTCCGTCGGGAACACAAGCGTATCCATATTCATAAGTGTTCTGTATGCGTTGATTCCTGCAACAATTCCTGAACAGGCCGATTCCATATACCCCTCAACACCTGTTATTTGTCCCGCGAAAAAAAGTTCTTTATTTTCTTTTACAGAATAATCAGCATCAAGTACCTTAGGTGAGCAAATAAAAGTATTTCTGTGCATAACTCCGTAACGGACAAATTCAGCATTATGAAGAGCCGGAATCAGAGAAAAAACTCTCTTCTGTTCGTGAAATTTCAGATTTGTCTGGAAACCGACAAGATTATACATAGTCCCCGCCGAATTTTCTTTACGCATCTGCAAAACAGCCCACGGTCTGTGACCTGTCCTGGGGTTTACAAGACCGACAGGCTTCATAGGGCCGAATCTAAGTGTGCCTTCACCACGCTGAGCCAAAACCTCAACAGGCATACAGCCCTCATACACCTTGGGATTACTCACATCAAAATCGTGTAACGGCGCTCTTTCTGCACCTACAAGCGCCTGATAAAATATCTCGTATTCTTCCTTATTCATGGGGCAGTTTATATAATCATCCTCACCGCCTCGTTCATAGCGAGAGGCGCAGAAAGCATAGTCCATATCCACACTTTCGGCAGTTACTATCGGCGCAGCCGCATCAAAGAAAGACAGAGCATCACCGACTGATTTCCGTACAGCTTTTGACAGCGGTTCGGAAGTGAGCGGGCCTGTCGCTATAACGGTTATCGTATCATCGGGGATTTGCACTACCTCTTGAGAAATAACTTCAATATTTGGGTTTGATTTTATACCCTCGGTAACAAGTTTTGAAAAAATATCTCTGTCAACTGCAAGAGCTCCGCCTGCTGGTACACGGCACTTGTCGGCACATTTTATAAGAAATGAGTCAAGTCTGCGCATTTCTTCCTTTAAAAGTCCCGCTGCACTTTCAATTCTCATAGCTTTAAGAGAATTTGAGCAAACAAGCTCACCGAAATAATCTGTATGATGTGCCGGAGTTTTTTTTGCGGGTTTCATCTCATATAAGCGGACCTTAACACCTCGTTTTGCTATCTGCATAGCAGCTTCACAGCCGGCAAGACCCGCTCCGATTACATTAATATACATTACTTATCTTCCGTACTTATAGTTTTTGTAAATCCGCAGCCTTCATTTGCACAGAACAAAACAGGCTTTTTACCTTTTTTCTTATAAAGAATTTCACCGCACTGCGGACATCTTTCGTTCACAGGCTCATTCCAACTTACAAAATCACAGTCGGGATAATTTGAGCATCCGTAAAAAGCTCTTTTACTCTTGGTATGTTTAACAATTACATCACCGCCGCATTTCGGACAGGTAACACCCGCCTTTTCAACATACTTTTTAGTATTTTTACATTCGGGGTATCCCGGACAGGCAATGAATTTACCGAAACGACCGACCTTTACAACCATTTTTCTGCCGCATTTTTCGCAGATAATATCGGTTTCATCCTCTTTAAGCTGTATTTTTTGACCTTCCATCTCGGTTTTCGCCTTTTTAAGCGTTTCATCAAAATCTCCGTAAAAGTTCTTTAACAGCTCTACCCATTCTTCTTCGCCTTTTTCTACCTTATCCAAATCTTCTTCCATTCCGGCAGTAAATTTTACATTTACAATCTTGGGGAATCTTTCTTTCATAAGCTTAGTTGTCGCCTCGCCCAGCTCTGTCGGAATAAGTGATTTTCCCTCTCGCTTTACATATTCACGGCTTGTAATAGTAGTGATAGTAGCGGCGTAAGTAGACGGCCTTCCTATGCCGTATTCCTCAAGCGCTTTAATAAGGGAAGCCTCCGTATAGCGTGCGGGCGGCTGAGTAAAATGCTGATTCTTTTTGAGTTCTTTGCACTTAACAGGCATATTCTTTTCAAGAGGCGGAAGCTGAGACGCCTTTTCCTCTTCCTCGTCTTTTCCTTCTACATACAGCGTTGTAAATCCCGGAAAGTCAACATAATAACCTGACGCTTTAAAGGTATATTCCTTTGCTTCTATATCAGCCTGAGTAGTTTTTTGTATACAGTCAGCCATTTGAGAAGCCGTAAACCTGTTCCAAATAAGCTTATAAAGCTTATACTGGTCTGAAGTAAGGCTGTCCTTGATTTTATCTGGCGAAAGATGAGGCATTGACGGTCTGATAGCTTCGTGTCCGTCCTGAGCATTGTTTCTTGATTTAAAAAATCTCGGCTTTTCAGGAAGATACTCTTTTCCATACTCGGATTCTATATATTTTGTTACCTCATCCAAAGCAACATTCGATATTCTCAGTGAGTCGGTTCTCATATATGTTATAAGACCTGTTGCGCCCATTCCCTGGATTTCAACACCTTCATACAGCTCCTGTGCAACTTTCATAGTTCTCCTTGACTGAAATCCGAGCTTTCTTGAGGCTTCCTGCTGCAATGTAGATGTTATAAAAGGCGGAGCGGGGGATTTCTTACGCGTACCGTGTCTTACTTTGGTGACAGTATATTCGGCATCCTTTAAATCTTCTTCAATTTTATCAGCCTGCTGTTGATTGGTTATTTTTACTTTTCCGTTAGAGTCGGAATAAAGGCTTGCGGAAAAAGATTTTCTGCTTCCTTTTGGAATAAATTTTGCGTCGATCGTCCAATACTCCTCAGGCTTAAACTTTCTTATCTCTTCTTCCCTGTCAACAATAATTCTTACTGCAACCGACTGTACTCTGCCTGCCGACAGACCTCTGCGTATTTTCTGTGAAATAAACGGACTCAACTTATATCCAACAAGTCTGTCTAATATTCTTCTTGCCTGCTGGGCGTTTACGAGGTCAATATCAATACGGCGCGGATTCTCCATTCCGTTTTGTACGCCGGACTTTGTAATTTCGTTAAACTCAACACGCTTAGAGTAATCGTCGGGCAACCCAAGCAAATACGCAAGGTGCCATGAAATTGCTTCACCCTCACGGTCAGGGTCGGTTGCAAGGTAAATATTATCGCTCTTTTCAGCAAGCGATTTCAAATCCTTAACCAGTTTTTCTTTGCCTTTTATAATCTCATATTTAGGAGCAAAATCATGCTTTATATCAACGCTGAGCCTTGCTTTAGGCAAATCTCTTATATGTCCCATGGAAGCAATTACATCAAAATTGTTTCCCAGATATTTTTTTATTGTTTTAGCCTTTGCGGGAGACTCCACAATTACCAAATCTGACATTTCCGACCTCCGATTATTTAAGAATATATCTTCTTCCATGTAATGCAGTCACAAGGTTTTTCATTTCAAGCTCTGTTAATGCCGACAAAACCCTGAACACCGGAATATTCAAATCACTTGATATTTTATCTATATGTACAGGCTCGCAGGTTATATAATCATATATCCTTTGAGCATTATTATCCAAATTCAAATTCTTTTTATGTATTATTTCTCCGCCGTCTTTATCAACAATATTTTCAATTTTGTTTTCCGATTTATTCAGATCAACGGAAATACGGCTTTTTTTCATTTTTACGCCTTTCATGCCCTTAACGGGAATAGCCTCTATATCGCTTAAAGAGATATTATCAAAATCAACTTCACCGTCAGTCGCATATATATTGTCAAAAGCGTTGAGAATGTCCATAAAATCAGTTATAGGTACAGCGGACCCTTCTTTTATCCTATTATTGGATCCTTCATTCTGCGGGTTATTATTTCCGAGCAAAGCAAAAACTTCTTTACCCTGTTCAAGAGCAAGGTTAGCTGTAATTAAAGAGCCGCTCCTTGCGCCTGCTTCAATTATCAGGACACCGTCGGACAGCGCTGAAATTATCCTGTTTCGCGCGGGAAAATAATAATTTCTCGGCGCTTCATCGGGAGGATATTCAGAAATTACCGCTCCTCGCTTTGTTATTGATTCCCTCATTTGAGCGTTTTCGCGCAAATAATTATAGTTTATTCCGCATCCTCTTACGCATACAGTAACACCGTCAGCTGCAAGTACGCCTCTATGTGAGGCGCAGTCAACTCCGAGAGCACCTCCGCTGATTACGGCGACACCGTATTTTGAGAGAGCATAAGCTATTTTGTAAGAATTTTTAAGTCCGTAATTGGTCGCAGATCTTGTCCCGACAATTCCAATTGTCAAACGGTTATCAATATCGGGGAGTTTACCGCTTACATATATTACAGCCGGAGGCGTATCTATATTAAAAAGGCAAAGCGGATATGAGATGTCATCAACAGAAACAACTGAATAATTGAGATTTCTGCATTTATCCAAAATTGTTTCTGCTTCATCTAATGAGTGTTTAGCAAGCTTTTTAATATCATTTTCGGTCAATATGCCGCTATAACGCCATTCTTTCTCACCCTTGCTGTAAAACTCCGAAATATCCGAATAAAGAGTTGCGAGTTTCTTTACTTTCGGCGTATTATAGCCCAGCGCAAGCGCTATCCAAATCCAGTACTTAGAATTCAAAGAAATCATTTAATCATTTCCCAAATTATTATTGATGCCGCAACAGATGCGTTAAGCGATTCGGCGTTTCCACCCATGGGAATTGTAATTTTATAGTCGCAGGCGTCAATAGTATTTTGCTTTAATCCGTTTCCCTCATTACCAATAACGGCAACACATGGGGTTATAAAATCCGTATTACCCAAAAGTACCGCGTCGCTGTCAAGTACAGCGGCATAGGAATTGAGCTCAGGATTATCTGCCAAAAATTCTTCAATGCTGCCGCAAATAATGAACGGAAGCCGAAAAACCGCTCCCATACTGCCTCTGACAACCTTTGGACTGTATACATCGCAGCAATCGCGCGACATAACAACGCAGTCGATTCCAAAAGCTTCGGCAGAACGCAGAATTGTTCCCAAATTGTTTGGATCCTGCACATTATCAAGGGCAATAATTTTCCCATTCTTTTTAATTGTATCAAACTCACTAATTTTGTCAAGTGCTTTTATGACGCACACTATTCCCTGCGAATTTTCCGTATCGCTTATTAACTCAAATATTTTGTCCGAAACAATAAAAGATTTTGCCGAATAAGACGCAAGTTTATTTAATTTTTCGGCATATTTGTTCACTGCTTTTTCGGATACAAACAGAGTATTTATTACTGCTCCGCTTAGCATTGCGTCAAAGCAAATCCTTAATCCCTCGGCAATAAACAAACCTGACTGTCTCCTGAATTTTGAGCTGCTTTTAAGTTTTACTGCATTTTTTATATTAATATTATCCCTGCTTGTAATGTTAACCATATCCGTCTCCTAAAACAGCAAATGCGTTTGGGAAAACCCAAACGCAGTCACAAACAAAATAAATTAAGCGTTCTTAGCTTTTTCAACGAGTGATGTAAAAGCAGCGGGATCTGAAACAGCAATTTCAGAAAGCATTTTACGGTTAAGAGTAATTCCGGCTTTTTTAAGTCCGTTCATAAATGTTGAATAGTTAACGCCGTTAGCTTTGCAAGCAGCAGAAATACGAGTAATCCAAAGACGACGGAAATCTCTCTTTCTCTGTTTACGACCAATATAAGCATAGTTGCCTGACTTCATAACAGCCTGTTTAGCCATTTTAAAGTGTCTTGATTT
Source organism: uncultured Ruminococcus sp. (assembly GCA_944415425.1). Lineage (GTDB taxonomy): Bacteria > Bacillota > Clostridia > Oscillospirales > Acutalibacteraceae > Ruminococcoides. The sequence continues at coordinate 83,111 of CALYBP010000002.1, forward strand.
TGAACCCCAGTAGCCCTTGGCAAGCTTTAATGTCTTTTTTCTTCT
>CALYBP010000003.1 GCA_944415425.1 uncultured Ruminococcus sp.
ACTTTTCGATACAGCGGTTTATTCTTTTACCGAAGCCTTGATGTTTTTACAAGGCTCAATTTTTAAATTATCCGATTCATTAGGCTTTGCACGCTTTTCAACTGTTTTTTTCCGCACTTCTATCTCATCAAATTTCTTTTTGAAAGAAATTCTGCCGATAAACGTCCTTTCACAGTTCTTGCAGTAAAACTCAGCGGAAAAGCTCTTGTTTCTCTGTTTCCATTTTCCTGTTCTTTTTGCAAGTCTGCCGCATAAATCACACTTGAATTTAAGCTGGCTTCTGTCGATTTCATCGCTGTTTATATCGGTTATAAAACGGGCTTTGTATGTGAGCTTTTCATAAAAGTTATTTTCTCCCGCATCAACTATAAAACCGTCAAGAGACTTTTTTCCGCAGAGCTTTCTAAGGCATCTCAAACTAAGCTCAGCGTCTGCAAATGCTCGGTGCTGATCATCCTGAGAAAAATCAATTTCCAAAAGCTCGGCGCATGATGAAAGACCGAGCTGACAGGATTTTTTGGATTTATCAAGGCAGTTTTCACAGTAAGCCTGCAAATTACAGTATTTTTTTAAAAAAGGAAGCTTGCAGTCACCCGTAAAGTAACTGTAATTTTCAACGAGGGCGTGAATATCCGATGTGCTCCAAGTCATCAAAACACAACCTCTTGAAAATTCGGTAAATTTATTTACCGCATCAAGAAAAGGTATACCCTTTTCGTAAAGCTCTTCTGTTGTAATCTTTGTCAGCTCACGAACCTTTCCGCTTATCTTCTTGCCTATCTGCGGTTTTATGAGAACCGAAAAAGTATCTGTAATATTAAACTCATCGTCAACCTTAACCGCTCCGAACTCGATAATTTCATTGACAAATCGGTGCAGAGCCTTACTGTATGAGCCGTTCCACTCTAAATCAAGTACTACATATTCCATTATTTTTTACGAAAAGCCTGCTTCATACGCTGCTCTTTTGACAAAATACGCTTACGCATTCTTATATTCTGAGGCGTTACCTCAACAAGCTCATCGTCAGCGATGAACTCAAGACACTGCTCAAGGGACATCTGGGTCGGAGGCGTAAGCTTGAGCGCATCGTCGGAACCGGACGCACGGGTATTTGTAATGTGTTTCTTTTTACATACATTTACTGTAATATCCTCAGCCTTCGGACTTGCACCTACAATCATTCCCTCGTATACGGGAACACCTGCGCCTATAAACAGTCTGCCCCTCTCCTGAGCGGCGTACAAACCGTATGTCACCGATTCACCTGTTTCAAACGCAATAAGCGAGCCCTGGTGACGGGTGACGATCTCGCCCTTAAAAGGCTCGTAACCGTCGAAAACATGGTTCATAATACCGTTACCGTTTGTATCGGTAAGGAACTCAGGACGGTAGCCCATAAGTCCTCTTGCGGGGATTCTGAATTCAATATGCGTAACGCCGCCGTCACGAGTACCCATATTTACAAGCTCTGCCTTTCTTGAGCCGAGCTTTTCCATAACTGCACCCACATAAGAATCAGGCACCTCAATAATCAAAAATTCAATAGGCTCATAGAGCTTGCCGTCGATAGTTTTCGTTATAACCTGAGGACGGGATACCTGAAATTCATAATTTTGACGGCGCATTGTTTCAATAAGGATTGAAAGGTGAAGCTCTCCCCTGCCCGACACCTTAAATGTGTCTGCGCTGTCAGTTTCTTCTACACGCAAAGCCACATTGGTTTCTATCTCCTTAAAAAGCCTGTCACGAAGATTTCTTGAAGTAACATACTTTCCTTCTTTTCCGGCGAAAGGTGAATTGTTTACAATAAAGTTCATTGATACGGTAGGCTCGTCAATCTTTACAAACGGCAGAGGCTCTACACAATCGGGAGAACAAATTGTTTCTCCGATGTTAATATCCTGTACGCCGCTGATGCATATGAGATCACCGAGCTCAGCTTTGTCGCACTCAACTCTTTTAAGTCCCTCAAACTGATAGAGCTTTGAGATTTTAACATTTTGCGTTGTTCCGTCAGTATGGCACAAAACAACGCTCTGACCGCTTTTAACGCTTCCTCTTTCAACTCTTCCTACGCCTATTCTTCCCACAAACTTATCGGAATCAATATTTGAAATAAGTATCTGGAGTCCGCCGTTCATATCACCTGACGGCGCGGGGATTTCATTTACTATTGCATCAAACAACGGTTTCATATCGCTTGCAAGGTTGTTATAATCCACACCCGCATATCCGTCGCGTGCCGAAGCGTAAATCACGGGGAACTCAAGCTGGTCTTCATCGGCACCAAGCTCTATAAACAAATCTAATACTTCGTCCACAACCTCTTCGGGGCGCGCGCCCGAACGGTCGATTTTATTAAGCACAACAAGCGGCTTTTTTCCGAGCGAAAGAGCCTTTTTCAGAACAAATCTTGTCTGAGGCATACAGCCCTCAAATGCGTCAACAAGCAACACAACGCCGTCAACCATTTGTAAAATACGCTCAACCTCGCCGCCGAAATCGGCATGACCGGGAGTGTCAACGATATTGATTTTAATGCCGTTGTACATTACCGCAGTAGGTTTTGACAAAATTGTAATTCCTCTTTCACGCTCAAGGTCGTTTGAATCCATTACCCTTTCTTCAACAACCTCATTTTCTCTGAAAATACCGCTCTGCTTCAAAAGCTGATCAACAAGAGTCGTCTTGCCATGGTCAACATGAGCAATAATGGCTATATTCCTTATATTTTCTCTAACATCCATACAATCCCTCTGTTTCTGTTTTCTCTTATACTTCACACATCATTATATTATATCACCGCTTGCAATAAAATTCAATTTGCATTTTTAAACACCTTTTTCTGAGTAATCAAATATATTTTGAAACATTTTCCCAATATAACGCCTTTTAGGACAAAAAATCAGCATTTTCCGATTAATATCTGATTAATATAAATTTTACTTTACATTAAATGAAGATTGTTATATAATTAACATAGTATTTTGTGTTTTTGGGCACAGAGTAAATTTGCACATCATTTCAGGAGGTAATACTATGGGTTATACAATTGCGCAAAAGATTATTAAAGAGCACCTTGTATGCGGTGAAATGGCAGTTGGTAACGATATTGGTCTGAAAATCGACCAAACTCTCACACAGGACGCAACGGGCACTATGGCTTACATTGAATATGAGGCTATGGGTATTCCGAGAGTAAAAACCGAAAAAAGCGTTGCGTACATAGACCACAACACGCTTCAGACAGGTTTTGAAAACGCCGATGACCACAGATTTATTCAGTCGGTCTGCAAAAAGCACGGCATATATTTTTCACGTCCCGGCAACGGTATCTGCCACCAGGTTCACCTTGAAAGATTCGGAAAGCCCGGCAAAACTCTTATAGGCTCAGACAGCCACACTCCGACAGGCGGCGGCATAGGAATGCTCGCAATCGGCGCAGGCGGTCTTGATGTTGCTGTTGCCATGGGTGGAGGAGCTTACTATATTACAATGCCCAAAATGGTCAGAGTTAACCTCACGGGCAAGCTTAATCCATGGGTATCGGCAAAAGATATAATCCTCGCTGTTTTGCGCGTTATGAGCGTTAAGGGCGGTGTAGGCAAAATTGTTGAGTACGGCGGAGAGGGAGTTAAAAACCTTACTGTTCCTGAAAGAGCTACCATCACCAATATGGGTGCGGAGCTCGGTGCAACTACTTCCGTGTTCCCCTCGGATGAAATTACAAGAGAATTTCTCAAGGCTCAGGGTCGTGAAGAGGATTACAGAGAGCTTTCTGCCGACGCTGATGCTGTATATGATGAGGTTATCGAAATTAATCTTTCAGAGCTTGAACCTCTTGCAGCCTGTCCCCACTCTCCCGACAATGTAAAGCCGATAAAAGAGCTTGAGGGAAAGAAAATCGATCAGGTTTGTATCGGATCATGCACAAACTCAAGTTATCTCGACCTTATGAGAGTGGCATATATTCTCAAGGGAAAAAAGGTTGCCGATAATGTATCCCTTGCTATTGCTCCCGGAAGTAAGCAGGTATTTAATATGCTCGCTCTAAACGGTGCTCTCGGCGATATGATTGCGGCAGGTGCCCGTATTCTTGAAAGTGCCTGCGGTCCGTGTATCGGTATGGGTCAGTCCCCTAACAGCCACGGAATTTCGCTTAGAACCTTTAACCGTAACTTTGAAGGCAGAAGCGGTACTGCCGACGGTCAGATCTACCTTGTTTCTCCCGAAACAGCCGCTGTATCGGCAATTAAAGGCGTATTTACGGATCCGAGAATCTTAGGTGATGCCGCAGAAATCGAAATGCCTGAAAAATTCCTCATTAACGATAATATGGTTATTGAGCCCGCTCCCGTTGAAGAAATGGACAGCGTTGAGATACTTCGCGGACCGAACATCAAGGAGTACCCGAAAACAAGTCCGCTTACAGACTCTATCGAGGCTTCCTGCTCTCTTAAAGTCGGCGATAACATTACTACCGACCACATTATGCCTGCGGGTGCAAAAATTCTTCCGCTTCGTTCAAATATTCCGAAAATTTCCGAGCATTGCTTTACCGTGTGCGATAAAAACTTCCCCGAGCGTGCCAAAACTCTCGGCAAGAGCATTATCGTCGGCGGAGAAAACTACGGTCAGGGTTCATCCCGTGAGCATGCCGCTCTCGCCCCCCTTTATCTCGGCGTTAAAGCCGTGCTTGTAAAGAGCTTTGCAAGAATTCACAAGAGCAACCTCATTAATGCGGGTATTCTGCCGCTTACATTCAAGAATACTGCCGATTACGATAAGATTAAGCTCGGCGATATGCTTGAACTTCCCAATGTTAAAGAAGAAATTGCAAACGGCTCTGATATTACTGTCCTGAACAAGACAACAGGCGAAAAAATCATGGCTGAATGTGAGCTTTCAGACAGAACAAGAAAAATAATCATTGCAGGCGGATTGCTTGACTACACAAAGGAGAACAGCTGATAATGGATAAGATTAAAATGACCACTCCTCTCGTTGAGATGGACGGGGATGAAATGACAAGAATAATCTGGCAGCAGATTAAGGATATTTTGATTCTTCCCTATGTTGACCTAAAAACCGAGTATTATGACCTCGGACTTGAGTACAGAAACGAAACGGACGATCAGGTTACTGTTGACAGCGCAAACGCTACCAAAAAGTACGGCGTAGCAGTTAAGTGCGCAACAATTACCCCGAATGCCGCAAGAATGGACGAGTACAACCTAAAACAGATGTGGAAATCTCCTAACGGTACTATCCGTGCTATCCTTGACGGTACCGTTTTCAGAAGCCCGATTCTTGTAAAGGGAATCACTCCTTATATTCCTACCTGGAAAAAGCCGATTTGCATTGCCCGTCACGCATACGGAGATGTTTACAAAAACACGGAAATGCGTGTAAACGCAGGCAGCAAGGCTGAGCTTTGTGTTACAAAGCCCGACGGTACGGAAGAAAGAAGCCTTATATTTGATTTTAAAACTGACGGCGTTATTCAGGGTATGCACAACATTGACAAGAGTATATCCTCTTTTGCACGTTCGTGCTTTAACTACGCTCTTGACCAGAAAATTGATGTTTGGTTTGCAACAAAGGACACGATAAGCAAAACCTATGATCACAGATTCAAGGATATTTTTGCGGAAATCTTTGAAAACGAATATAAGGACAAATTCGCCGAAGCGGGAATTGAGTATTTTTATACTCTGATAGATGACGCGGTTGCCCGTGTAATCCGCAGCGAAGGCGGCTATATGTGGGCTTGCAAAAACTACGACGGTGATGTAATGAGCGATATGATAGCAACTGCTTTCGGCTCACTTGCAATGATGACAAGCGTGCTTGTATCTCCCGACGGCACATATGAATATGAGGCTGCACACGGAACGGTTCAGCGCCATTATTACAAATACCTGAAGGGCGAGGAAACATCAACAAACTCTGTTGCTACGCTGTTTGCATGGACAGGCGCACTGAGAAAGCGCGGAGAGCTTGACAATTTGCCTGAGCTTATGAACTTTGCAGATAAACTTGAGGGAGCGACTATAAAAACTATTGAGGACGGAATTATGACGGGAGATCTATATGCCATCTCCACTCTTGAGAACAAAACCAAGGTAAACACGGAGGATTTCCTCAAGGCAATAAACGAGCGTCTTGCAGCTTCACTTTAATTGCTTATATAATAAAGGAGCAAAAAGCAATGTCAAAAGGTGACAGTATATCAATGTCGGTTATTCGGCGTCTGCCGAGATATTACCGATTTTTATCCGAATTAAACGAACAGAATGTTGACAGAATTTCATCGACTAAGCTCGCTCAGATAATGAATGTTACAGCTTCTCAGGTAAGGCAGGATCTTAACTGCTTCGGCGGCTTCGGCCAGCAGGGATATGGTTACAGCGTAAGCCAGCTTAAAGACGAAATTAAAAATATTTTGGGTCTTAATAATGGTTATAAGGCGATATTAATCGGTGCCGGAAATCTCGGAAAAGCTGTCGCTATGCATATGAATTTTGAAAAGCTCGGGTTTGAGCTTATAGCCTGCTTTGACAATAACGAAAACAAGGTTGGTCAAAAGCTTAATGACCTTGTGGTTAAAAACGAATCGGAGCTGGAGGAATTTTGCAATAACAATCGTGTTGACACCGCTTTTTTATGTATTCCCCGTATTTGTGTTGAGAATATTCTCGACAAGCTTTATGCTCTGGGGATAAAGAATTATTGGAATTTCAGCCATTATGACATTACGGCAAGATATGCCGATACTTTGGTTGAGAATGTGCATTTAAGCGACAACCTAATGACGCTTTGCTACCGAATGAATAATACAAAATAAATTTTAAAACAAAGAGCATACACGCAATTTAACGGTTAGGTTTAAGTTGCTGTATGCTCTTAGTTTATTTACTTCTTTTTTTTACAGTTGTTAAAACATTTTTTATCAAACGACGGGTTGAAAGCGTAATAATTTTTAGAGTCGAGTTTATCTGTCATCAATCTTAAATTCTCTCCGAAACGCTGGTAATGTACTACCTCGCGCTCACGGAGAAATCTTATTGCGTCCTTAACATCATAATCATCGCAGAAGCGCAGGATATTGTCATATGTGGAGCGAGCTTTCTGCTCTGCCGCCATATTTTCATGCAGATCTGTTATCGGGTCTCCCTTGACCTGCATTGATCCTGCCGAGAAAGGCATTCCGGAAGCGGACTGAGGATATATTCCCGTTGTGTGATCTACAAAATAATCCTCAAAGCCGGCTTTCTTTATTTCTTCTTCAGTTAAACCCTTTGTTAACTGGTATACGATTGCGCCTATCATTTCAAGGTGTCCCAATTCCTCTGTACCTATATCGGTCAAGGTTCCTTTAAGCTCAGGAAGAGGCATTGAAAATCTTTGACTCAAATATCTAAGCGACGCGCCCAACTCGCCGTCAGGACCGCCGTATTGCAAAATGTTATATTTTAACTTATTGTATTGAATTGTATTGCAAATCTCATACTGAAAAATACAGTTCTATGCTTGATGATGCCCTGTCAAATATTATTTTTTCGGTAAAGCTTGAAAGAATTATGTTTTTTTCTTTTTCCGAATAATTTTTACTTTCAAGCATATCAATCAATTTGAATTTTATAAATATAGGAGAGCACGGCTTTCTTTGCTCTGATTCCGCGCTTTTTAATAAGCGTTTAATACGGTCGATTCTTTCTTCGGCAAGGCTTTTTCTTTCGCTGTATTCGCTGAGAGAATATACGCCGTTTTCATATGCATCTTTAATACGCAAAACCCTATTTTGCTCCCTTTGTAAAAGCATTTCATTTTCGTTTATACAAGCTCTTTTCGACTGTTTATTTAAACATATTTTAACAACTCTGTTTCCGACTGCCTTTTCAAGAGCCGAAATAACCGCTGCGTTGATTTTTTCTAATGTAACAGAGTGCGATTTACTGCATTTTCCGTGCGCATAAGCGATACATTGAAGCGATTTACCTTTTTGTGCCATTGAGAGTGCGGAACCGCAGCTTGAGCATTTTAAAAGTCCGTGGAGCATATATTCTGCCGCCGTCTTTTCGTGGACTCGGCGAATTTTATTTTTACTGTTCTTTTCAATAAGCGTTTGAACCTTGTAAAACAAGCCGCTGTCAATTATAGGCTGATGACGTCCGTCTGAGATTATTATATCGGGATCGTCATAATTTTTGCCTGTTTTCCTCTTTGGATTCCACCTTATTTTCCCCATATATACCGGATTTCTCAAAATATATTCAACCGTCCTGCTCTCCCAACTGTTTCCTCTTGTCGTCTTTACTTTTAATTCATTTAATTTTTCGGCTATTTTATTTACAGGCACTCCGTTTAAGTAATCATCAAACATTTTTCTTACAAAATAAGAAGTTTCAGGATTAATTTGATATTCCTTGTTTTTCATTGTATAACCGAACGGCGCAACGGATACCGCCCCTCCTCTTTCGACTTTCTCACTCATCCCCCTTTTTACTTCGCCCGAAAGTCTTATTGAGTAATATTCGTCCGACCACTCTATTATCCTTTCAATAAGTGAGCCGAACGGCCCCTCCGTTATCGGCTCGGAAACGCTTATAACTTCAATTCCGTTTTTTCTTAGCATCGATTTGTAAAATATGCTCTCCTCTTGATTTCTTGCGAAACGTGAAAATTTCCATAAAAGCACGGCGCAAAACGGCGGAGGCTTTTGTTTTGCCTCTGAAATCATCAGATTAAAATTCGGCCGCTTTTCCGCTGTCCTTCCCGAAATTCCGTCATCCCTGTAAATGTATTTGTCATACAGAGCATACCCGTGATTTAAAGCATACTGTTTTACAAGCTTTATTTGACTGTCAGGCGAAAGCTCGGTTTGACTTTCCGTACTCACTCTTATATATGCCGCCGCAATCTTTTGTTTCAAACTATTTCATCTCCTTTCTCTACAATCTATAACTTACAGTCCCTATATTAGAACCAAAACCGAAATCACAATAATTCAATTTTACTTGACAGAAAAATTATAACTTATAAAGTAAATTCATATTATTTTATGAGGTGGTTTTTTGAAAGGACAAGATAAATCGGATACAGCAAAATGCTATATAAAAAAGGGAGATAAAAATATCTTATGGTGCGAGGTAAATCTCAAAACAAGTGAAGCGGTCAATTATCTTTCTGAAAAGGAAGCAGAAAAATATAAGATACAGATTATTAAAAAAGCAGAAGATGCAATAAGCAGATATGCAGTTAATTACACGGACAGCACATTTTGGAATAATTCGTAACATCGCAGTATCATAACAGTCATATGTATTATAACAAAATCCGATAAAAACCTTTTAAGTCATGGTTTTATCGGATTTTTAATTTACAAATATATAATAAATTTATAACCGTTTAAAATGCAACACCAAATATCACACAAACTAAAAAAGCGCCGACAAAACGGCGCTTTTTGGAGCTGGAGATGGGACTTGAACCCACGACCTATTGATTACGAATCAATTGCGCTACCACTACGCTACTCCAGCAAAATTAAAATTACTTAATGATTATACACTATAATCAAACGTTTTTCAATACCTTTGTTTAATAATTTTTTAAACTCAGCTTTCAAAATAAAAATTATTTTCGGAAATAAATATTAAGCTGACAGATATATTTTTTGCCTTGCAACATATATTAACAATAGTCTGAAAATTGCCCTTGAATATTTAAAAGCTAAAAAATATAGTGATGATTTATAACAGTTGTAGATAAAAGATTTAAAAAGTTGTATAATGTAACAAAGTGTAAATAATTGTAAATATGATTTTGGATGTGACGTTATGCCAAGAAGAAAATGCAGTTCCGTTGATCAGTCGTTTGGAAAGAACCTGTTAAAATACAGAAAGCTTTGTGACTATACCCAACAGGAAGTTGCCGATTTACTCAACCTAAACCGTACGACATACACAAAATATGAAACGGGTGTTTCCGAACCGAGTTATGATATTTTAAAAAAAATAGCCGCCATATACGGCGTAGATATTAATTCAATTTTAGGTGAGGAGAATTTTAAGCCCAAAGTTGAAGACTCACATATAAAAATAAATAATCTGAGCATGGATGAAAAAGAGCTTGTCGGTATATATCGCATTTTGTCGGGCGATGAAAAACATGAATTTTTACAATACGCAAGAGAAATAAAGGTTAAAAAAAATAACGATTTTTAACATAAACCCTTTACATTTAGGCTATTGTGTGATACAATGTAGCAGTTGACCCATATCACGGAGCAGGGGTAAAGCCGCTGTGCGGAATTTCACGGCCCTGTCCTGAGATATAGCCGTTGGCTTTGGGGTTATAAAATGAAAGGTGGAATAAAAATGTTAAAAGAAGAAAAGCAGGCTATAATGGCTGAATATGCTACACACGAGGGCGACACAGGTTCTCCCGAGGTTCAGATTGCTCTTCTTACAAAGAGAATCAACGACCTTACCGAGCACCTCAAAACTCACAAAAAGGATCACCACAGCAGAAGAGGTCTTCTCAAGATGGTAGGTCAGAGAAGAAGCCTGCTCGCTTACCTTACAAAGGTAGACATTGAAAGATACCGTTCAATTATCGCAAGACTCGGTATCCGTAAGTAATTTTACACACACAGGGCAAGCGCAAGCTTGCCCTAAATTCGGTTTATTGCGGGATTTTTATATGCTGTATTTTAGCGGTAAAACGATCAAACAAACGCTTTAAATTTACTTGTAAATCAGAGTGTTTGATGGTTTTATTGCTAAATCGGCGTAAAATCCCGCTTTGAAAATATAATTGGAAAAGAAAGGACTTTACAATGAACAAGTTAATGACTTTTGACAAGTACAGAGTATTTGAAACTGAGCTTGCCGGCAGAAAACTTACTGTTGAAACAGGCAAAATGACACAGCTTGCTAACGGAGCGTGTCTTGTACATTACGGAGATACGACGGTTCATGTTGCCGTTACGGCTTCTCCTAAGCCAAGAGAAGGGGTTGACTTCTTCCCTCTTTCGGTTGACTATGAAGAAAAAATGTACTCCGTAGGCAAAATTCCCGGCTCATACCTGAAAAGAGAAGGCAGACCCTCTGAAAAGGCAATTCTTACAAGCCGTGTTATCGACCGCCCTATCAGACCGCTTTTTGACAAGAGCATGAGAAACGATGTTTCAATCGTCTGCACGGTAATGAGCGTAGATCCCGACTGTCAGCCCGAAATTGTTGCAATGATTGGCGCCTCAATAGCAATTTCAATCTCAGATGTTCCGTGGAACGGACCTATCTCGGGTGTTTCGGTAGGTTTGGTTGACGGCGAGTTTGTCATTAACCCGACCGAGGAACAGAGAAAGGTATCAAAAATGGCTACAACCGTTGCTTCGACGAGCTCAAGAATTGCCATGATCGAAGCAGGCGCAGACTGCGTTTCCGATGAGGAAATGTACAACGCTATTATGGCAGGTCACGAAGCTAACCAGCCGATTATCAAATTCATTGAAGAAATTAAGGCTGAAATCGGCAAGCCTAAATTTGAGTTTGCAAGTCTTGAGCCCGATCACGAGATGTTTGAAGCAATCAAGGCTTTTGCAGAGGAAGATGTAAAGGCTGCCCTTGATACGGACGACAAAACCGTTCGTGACGAAAGACTCAAGCCGATTTATGAGGCAGTTCACGAGAAATTCGATGAAATATATCCCGAAAGCGAAGCTCTTATTGACGAGTGTCTCTACAAAACACAGAAGTTCATAGTGCGCCGCTGGCTGCTCGACGAGCAAAAACGTGTTGACGGCAGGGGTATGGACGATATTCGTCCGCTTGCTTCCGAGGTCGGTGTAATTCCGAGAGTTCACGGTTCCGGTCTGTTTACAAGAGGTCAGACACAGGTACTTACCATAGCAACACTCGGTCCCGTATCAGACAAGCAGCTTCTCGACGGTATTGACGGAGAAACTGAAAAAAGATATATTCACCACTACAACTTCCCGAGCTATTCGGTCGGCGAAACAAAACCGAGCCGCGGTCCCGGAAGAAGAGAAATCGGTCACGGAGCGCTTGCGGAGCGTGCTCTCGTTCCCGTAATTCCTCCCGTTGAGGAGTTCCCCTACGCTTTAAGACTTGTATCCGAGGTTCTTTCATCAAACGGTTCTACCTCTCAGGGTTCCATCTGCGGTTCTACCCTCGCGCTTATGGACGCAGGTGTTCCGATTAAGGAGCCTGTTGCAGGTATTTCATGCGGACTTATTACTGAGGGCGACCGCTGGATGACAATGGTTGATATTCAGGGACTTGAAGACTTTTTCGGCGATATGGACTTTAAGGTTGCAGGTACACACACAGGTATTACTGCTATTCAGATGGACCTTAAAATCAGCGGTCTTACACCTGAAATGGTAAAAGAAGCTCTTGAAAAAACACACAAGGCTCGCTTGTTTATTCTTGACGAGGTTATGCTCAAGGCTATTCCCGAACCGAGAGCTGAGCTTTCAAAATACGCTCCCAAAATGTACACAACAACTATTCCCGCCGACAAAATCAGCGAGGTTATCGGCAAGAGCGGTAAGGTTATTAAGGAAATTCAGGCTGAATGTGATGTTAAAGTTGACATTGAAGAGGACGGAGAGCACGGTCAGGTATTTGTATCAGGCTTGGACGCAGACAAGTGTAATCGTGCTATTGAAATCATCAATACCATTGCTGTTGATCCCGAGCCGGGTGCTATGTACCTCGGAAAGGTAACACGCATTATGGATTTCGGCGCTTTCGTTGAAATTGCGCCCGGTAAAGAAGGACTTGTACACATTTCTCAGCTTGATGTTAAACGCACCGAGAATGTTACCGATGTTGTAAATGTCGGCGATATTATCAGAGTAAAGGTTATGGAAATTGACGACAAGGGAAGGCTCAACCTTTCACGCCGTCAGGTTTTGATTGATGTTGACGGACTTACTCCCGAAAACGATGTTGAAAACGAAGATTCTTCACGTCCGAGAAGAGGGCACGGAAATGACCGCAGAGGCGGACACGGCAGAGGCGGACGCAGATAATTAATTTTAATTAAACACTTAAAAAATTACACGGTATATGATAAAAGATGTCATATACCGTGTTTTTTGATTTTATATGGTAAAATACTTAACATTGTCGTGCAAAGTAAGCTAAATATTAATAAAATTATCAATCAAAAAGCTTATCCATAAGAGATTTAATTTTTTGACTTCTTTCCTCGGTTTCTTCTTTATCAAGAAAGCAACTGTTCTGTTCAAAATTTAGAACGTCGCCCTCCCCTATATTTTTCGGCAGCGCGCTTAAATCCACACTTACAAATTCACCGTTTTCGCATTCGAGAACGGCCTTTGTGTTTTCTATTCTGTCAACAGTAAATTTCTTCATAAATCAGTTCTCCTCATTTAATTTTCTCCGTTTTCGACCTTTATTAAATTGCCGTCATAACTAAACACGATGGTTTTATCAATATCTGTTCTGTACACTTCACAGCCAAACTGCGAAAGCAAATCGCAAACGCATTTATCGGGATGTCCGTAACCGTTATCCGCACCAACAGAAATTACGGCATAATCGGGATTTGCCCTTTCGATAAATTCAAGCGAGGTTGAGGTTTCGCTTCCGTGATGTCCGACTTTCAAAACATCGCAGGATAAATCCGCATTTATATTTTCTATTTCCTCGTTTTCAGCGTCTCCCATAAAGAGAAATTCGGCATTTCCACATTCAAGCTTAATTACTGCGGAACAGTTGTTAAGATTATCCTCGTCTATTACGTCGGGCGCAAGCACCTCTATTTTATACGAAGAATTTTCCGAAATCACACAACCTGCTCTTGCACAAGTAATTTTCAAGTCTTTATCATAGATTGACTCGAGCAGATTTTCATATGTCTTGGTATTAGAGGAAACACGAGGCATAAATACCGAGCCGATGTTCATATTATCAACAATGTAAGCCATTCCCCCAATATGGTCTGAATGCGGGTGTGTTGCTACAAGATAATCGACGGTATCAAAGCCGCGGGCGTTAATATAATCGGATACACCCTCACCGCAGGATTTTTCGCCTGCATCGATAAGTAATGTTTTTTTATCGGGCAGCTCAACAAAAATTGAATCCCCCTGCCCTACATCGAGAAAATGAACCCTTAATTGTTCATCAGTATAATTGTCGTTGACGCCTTCGGCCGATTGATATGGGATAAGCGTACACGAGCTAATACACATAACAAACAGCAACGCCGAAAGCAAAATGGAACAACATCTAAATTTAATCGGATGTTTTGATAAATTCATATTTATCACCGCCGTTTCATTAATTAAGTCTATCACAAAATAATTTAATTTTAAAGTATTTTTGATACAAAAAAGAAAAAAATCTTATTTTCATAAATAAGAGTAATTAATCAAAAAATCTTAAAATATGGTAATAAAATATGCAAAATTCCGTATTATTTTATTTGTTTTATTTGCAGTTGAAAAACCGTTGACATTTTATTTGAAGGTGGTATAATTAAGTAAATTTAGTTTTATATAAAACTATTTTATATAAAACTTTCGGGAGGCGAAAATATGAAAGAGTTATCTCCGGACGAAACAATAGGACACACAGTAAAAGCAATTAACCACCTGATGCAGAGAAAAATATTTACAGCCGCTGCAAAAGAGGGACTTGATAAGGTGACGGTTATGCACGGATGGATAATCGGGTATCTTATTAACAACGACGAAAAGGATATTTACCAAAAGGACATAGAAAGTAAATTCTCGATTTCTCCCTCCACCGTTACAAATATCCTTAAACTAATGGAGAAAAAAGGATATATTAAAAGGACTTCGGTTGACAGCGACGCAAGACTTAAAAAAATTTCCCTGACCGAATCGGGCAAACAGATTGGCACGGTGATTGTCAATGCATTTTTGGAAAACGAACAATTTGTAAGCAATATTTTAAACGATGAAGAAAAGGAAATGTTTTTTATCCTCGCAAACAAGCTGAGAAACGGTCTTGAATATCAAAAATAATCATACGAAAGGAGTATACTATGATAAAAACCCTAACAAAACACATAAAAGGATTTGTTAAAGAATCACTTTTGACTCCGTTGTTTATGATTTTGGAAGTTATAATGGAAACACTTATCCCCCTGCTTATGGCTTCAATGATTGACGACGGAATTAATAAGGGGGATATGAATCACATTATAACCACAGGTCTTTGGATGGGGCTTTGCGCACTTATCGGACTTTTCGCCGGAATTATGGGCGGTCTGTACGGTGCAAAGGCATCAGCCGGATTTGCAAAAAATCTTCGTTTTGCTATGTTTGAAAACATACAGACCTTTTCATTTGCAAATATCGACAAATACTCAACAGCAGGACTTGTAACACGTATGACAACCGATGTTACAAATGTTCAAAACGCTTATCAAATGATTCTCAGAATGTGCTTCAGAGCGCCGTTTAGCCTGATTTGCGCAATGACAATGACATTCATAATAAACGCAAAGCTTGCGAGCGTTTACCTGTTTGCCATTGTATTTTTGGGAATTGTACTGGCATTCCTAATGAAAGCCACAAGCAAATACTTCAGCCAGGTATTTGAAAAATACGACGACCTCAACGCAAGTGTACAGGAAAATGTGTCGGCTATCAGAGTTGTTAAGGCTTTTGTAAGAGAGGACTACGAGGTATCAAAGTTTAACAAAGCTGCTAACAACCTTTACAAACTTTTTGTAAAAGCAGAAAAATCAATGATTTCGGTATCCCCTATCATGATGCTTACCGTTTATGGTTCAATCATTGCAATAAGCTGGATAGGCGCAAATATGATAGTCGGCTCAGAACTAACAACCGGTGAACTTACAAGTATGCTGACCTACTGTATGAATATACTTATGAGTCTGCTTATGGTTGCCATTGTGTTTGTTATGATTACAATGAGCCTTGCCAGCGCAAAGAGAATATCGGGAGTATTGAACGAAACCTCAACTCTTCAGAATCCCGAAAATCCCGATTTCAATGTTCCCAATGGCAGCATTGATTTTGAGAATGTATATTTCAGTTACAGCAAGACAAGCGAGAAACCGGTACTCAGCAACATTAATTTGTCAATCAAGTCGGGTGAAACCGTCGGCATAATCGGCGGAACGGGAAGCTCAAAAACAAGTCTTGTAAATCTTATCGGACGACTTTACGACACAAGCAGCGGTGTTGTAAAGGTAGGCGGAAAAGATGTTCGCACATATGACCTTGAAACGCTGAGAAACGAGGTATCCGTTGTACTTCAAAACAATGTCCTGTTCAGCGGTACTATTCTTGACAACCTGCGCTGGGGCAATGAAAACGCTACTGAGGAAGAATGCATAAACGCATGCAAACTTTCGTGCGCCGATGATTTTATTCAGTCTTTCCCCGAAAAATACAACACCTATATCGAACAGGGCGGTACAAATGTATCCGGCGGACAAAAACAGCGTCTTTGCATTGCAAGAGCTCTTCTTAAAAAGCCGAAAATCCTTATACTTGATGATTCAACAAGCGCAGTAGACACTGCTACCGACGCTAAAATAAGAGAAGCTTTTAAAAATGAGATTCCTAATACAACTAAAATTATTATTTCCCAGAGAATTTCAAGCGTGGAACATGCAGATAAAATAATCATTATGGATAACGGAGAGATAAATGCTGTCGGAACTCATGATGAGCTTGTAAAATCAAACGATATTTATAAAGAGATTTTTGAAGCTCAGACAAAGGGCAGCGGAGATTTTGATAAGGAAGGAGAGCTTTGATATGCGCGGACCTATGAAAAACGCCCGCGGTGCGGGTCAAAAGGTTGATAATCCGATGAAGGTTTTTAACCGACTGCTCGGAATAATATTAAAAAAGCACAAATTGCAGATGATAGTTGTATTTATCTGTATTTTAATAAGCGTAATAGCAAATGTTCAGGGTACTTTGTTTATTCAAAGGCTTATAGACGACTACATCGAACCTATGATAGGCGCCGCAAACCCTGACTTTACGCCGCTTTTGCTTGCAATAGCAAAGGTTGCTGCGTTTTACCTATTGGGTGTAATCTCAACATACACATATTCGAGAATTATGGTATATGTCACTCAGGGTACTATGAGAGATTTAAGGTGCGATATATTCTCTCATATGGAAAGTCTGCCGATAAAATATTTTGACACTCATAAACACGGAGATATAATGAGCGTTTACACAAACGATGTCGATACTCTCCGTCAGATGATAAGCCAAAGTATGGTTCAGGTATTTTCAAGCGTAATTACCATAATTTCGGTAGTCGCAAGTATGATATTTTTAAGCATACCGCTAACAGTTCTTACACTTGTAATCGTATTTATAATGCTGATGATTTCAAGAAAACTTGCCGGAAAAAGCGGTAAATACTTTCTTGCTCAGCAGATTGATCTCGGCGCCGAAAATGGCTATATCGAGGAAATGATGAACGGTCAAAAGGTTGTAAAGGTATTTAACCACGAAAAGAAAAATATCGAGGATTTTAAGAAGCTCAACGACAAGCTCTTTAACAGTTCTTACAACGCTAATAAATTTGCAAATATCATAATGCCGATTAACGCTCAAATCGGAAATGTGAGCTATGTTATATGCGCCATTGTCGGCGGTATACTTGCGCTTTCAAATTTCGCAGGATTCACACTCGGTATGCTCGTAAGCTTTTTGACATTCAACAAAAACTTCACTCAACCTATTAACCAAGTCAGCCAGCAGTTTAACAGCATAATTATGGCTCTTGCGGGAGCGGAAAGAATATTCAATCTCCTTGATGAAAAAAGCGAAGAGGACAACGGCTATGTTACGCTTGTCAACGCCAAAAAAGAAAACGGCAAAATTACTGAAACCGATGAACGCACAGGCCTGTGGGCATGGAAACACATTCATCAGGCAACCGGCGAAGTTGAGTACAGAGAGCTTGAGGGCGCGCTTGTTATGGATGATGTTGACTTCGGATATACCGACGACAAAATAGTCCTTCATAACATAAAGCTCTACGCCGACCCCGGCCAAAAGATTGCCTTTGTCGGTTCAACAGGCGCCGGCAAAACTACTATTACAAACCTGATAAACAGATTCTATGATATTCAGGACGGAAAAATCCGATACGACGGTATCAACATAAACAAAACTAAGAAATCTGACCTTAGACGCTCACTCGGAATTGTATTGCAGGATACCCACCTGTTTACCGGAACCGTTATGGAGAACATCAGATACGGAAAGCTTGACGCCACGGACGAAGAAGTTATCGCTGCCGCAAAGCTTGCAAATGCCGATACTTTTATCCGTCAGCTCCCCGAAGGTTACAACACCATACTAAAGAGCGACGGCGGAAACCTCAGTCAGGGACAAAGACAGATGCTTGCTATTGCAAGAGCCGCAGTAGCAGACCCGCCCGCACTTATCCTTGACGAGGCTACAAGTTCCATTGATACAAGAACCGAAAAAATTGTACAGGACAGTATGGATAAACTGATGAAAGGCAGAACAACATTTGTTATTGCTCACAGGCTGTCAACAATTATGAATTCGGACTGCATTATGGTGCTTGAGCACGGCAGAATAATCGAAAGGGGTACTCACGACCAGCTCATAGAGCAAAAGGGCAAATACTACCAGCTATACACGGGCAAAACAGCCTAAAACCGAATAATAATAAATGCCTCCTGCAATTGAAGTAAATCGCTTTTGCAGGGGGCATTTTTAATAAAGAGAGATTTAATAATATAGTACAGATTAATTTAATACCTTAATACCGATTAAGTATTTTTTTCCTTGTTTCTGTATTCAACGGGCGTACATCCGTAAACCTTTTTGCATTGCTCGATAAAAGATTTTGTGTTTGCGAATCCGTTATTTTTTGCCGCCTCCTTAACGGAGCAATCAAAATACAGCATATCCCTTATGGCGTTTTCAAGTCTTATCCCCTGCAAAAATACATAAATGTACAGTTTGTGGCTTTCTTAAAATAATTTGAAAAATATGTCGGAGTAAGACCTATGTACGATGATATGTCATCCAATGTGATTTCATTTTTATAGTTTTCTTCAATATAGCTTATCGCCTTTTTTGCGTATCCGACATTGGGCATATTTGAAAAAGAAACATTATCCTTTTTTACAAGACAATCGGTAAGTAATATTTTACAAATTTTTATAATGTCGATGTTGAGTGATAGCTGATAAAAAGTAGGCTTGTCCTCCACAACGGGAATCATACCGCGTATTATCTGAGAAAGCTCATCCTTAGCCCTGCCGTTTAATACAAATTTATAATCGTCAATCTTTTTATAAAAGCTCTTGATAAAATCATATGAAAGCAAAATTACAATATGATAATTGTTATCGATATATTCCGGTGTACTTGTTTCATGAAGCTCGTCGCTGTTTGCAAGATACATATCTCCGTTTTTGATACAAACACTTCTCTTGCCGAACTTTGCGTCAAGCTCTCCTCTTACCATATACACAAGCTCTATTTCACTATGCCAATGTAGATGGCTGTGACATCTGTATGCGGGCTTGTTCTGTATAAGCAGTTTTGCGGGTAAATTTCATCATATTGTACAGTCTCAAAGAAAAAACTCATAATATTCTCCGTAAAAACTTTTTAATTATATCCTAGTATATAAGTATAACATATTTTTACAATATTGTCACCATATTATTATCATTCTCTTGATAAAATAATATATAATATTTCATAAATTTATTTAAGTTTAGTGTTATTTGATATGTATTTAATTAAGAGAGTAAATTTTAATGAAGTATATGGCAATAAATTATGATGTTTTACACAATTTATTGCATTATGTTAATAATTTTTATATCATAATAGTGTAATAAATCTCATTGAAGAAAAATGAGATAATAAAAGAAGGAGGAACATTATGAAAAGAATTTCAAAAAAAGCAGTCAGTATTTTGCTGACAGTTGCAATTCTTGCTGCTCAGTTAATAGTGTCGGTATTTCCCGCGTCAGCAGCACAACTGACTGCGTCGTCATCACAGGGCGAAACAGTTTATTTTAAATTACCGCAGGAGTGGACAGGTCGAGTAGACACAACATCAGGTGAAACAGTGCTACCGGGCGTTTATGTAACAGGCGGTACTCACGGCGAGCACACACCTTGGGTAGGCGAACATATGCCGCTTGTGCCCGGAACAAGTGATATTTACTCTTATGTTATTCCGGAAGACCAGACAGACATCATTTTCAACACAGGTATGCAGCGTGACTGGCAGACAGGCGATGTTGCAATAAGCGGCGGCGATATGATTTACATTATCGATAGCGATGTTGAAACCAAAAACGCACAGGGTCACTGGGAACCCTACAACACAGACGAGCCTAAGGTTGCTACCGATTCGGGTGTATTCAGCTTTGTGGGCAAAAAGTCCGTCAGACTTAACTGCTACAATCACACAACGGCAACTTACAGAATAGACGACGGTGAGGAAATTCCGTTTGAAAACGGAGATGTAATCACAATCGGCGAATCTGCTAAAATCGACACCGATGTTTCACTTACATTAACAGCTTCAAACGGCACTCAATCAACCTCTTATACTTATGTTTACCATAAGCTCACAAGCTTCCCCGTTTATGCTAAAAACAATGCCGGCTGGGAGCATATTTTCGTGCACTACTGGGGCGGAGATACCGTTTCAGTATGGCCGGGCGTTGAGATGTCGCTTGTTGAGGGAAGCGAAGATGTTTACTACGCAGAGCTTCCGATGAACACAACAAACTTTAAGTTCAACAACGGCGATGCGGCTTACGGCGACGGAACAAAAGAAGAACAGACAAGCAATCTTGCTACGCAGAGTCTTGTGTCGGGTATTTCCGACTGCTACATAATTAACGCACTCTCAAGCGGCGAAACTGCAAACTCAGGTGAATATACATCCCTTGAGAAAGCTCTTTCAGGCAGCGTTGAAGAAGGAAAACCGATTATTGATAACGATGAAAACTCAGATTTAATTGCAAATATAACATCTGACGGCGAGCTCAAACTCGTATACGCAACATCAGAGGATCTTGATTTTACGGAGGAGAAAACTCTTGTTACGGTACAGTTCGAAGTAGTTGCGGAGCAAACAGCACAGATTAATGTAAAGGCTACTCCCGTTCAGATGTATTCGGGACTTGAAACAAAGGTTAACTTCCCGTCGTCTAACATTGTTTCGGGTAAAGTGACGGTGGGCGTTGACAGATCAACCCTTGCAGACCTTCTCACACAGGCTGATACTTATGAAGAAAGTATGTACACGGCGGCTTCATATCAGAACCTTGTTACAGTAAAGACAAACGCTCAGATTGTTTACGACAATCCAACATCGACACAGGCTATGATAGACGAGCAGGCACAGCTTCTTCAGACTGCTATTGATGAGCTTGTTGAAGAAAGCGACGACGGAAATTATTACTACTTTAAGAATACAGTAGGATGGGATGAAGTTTACTGCTACTGGTGGGGCGGAGAAACAGCTTGTCCCGCATTCCCCGGTGTTAAGATTTCACTTGCTCCCGGAGCTACCGATATTTACAGAGTTGACCTTCCTCTTGACGCAACAGGACTTAACTTCAACGACGGAAGCAACGAGGACGGCAACAAGTTCCAGACAGATTCTATCACAGGCGACGACATTATGGTAAACGGTAATATGTTCGTTGCAGACCCTGAAATTACAACGGAGAAAAACAACGGAATCCGTTACGGCGGTACAGTTGAAACATATGTTCCGAGAAAAATTTACTTTGTGAACAACGCAGGCTGGGACGATGTATACTGCTACTGGTGGGGAACTACAACCGACGCAACAGCTTGCCCCGCATTCCCCGGTGTTCAGGCAAGACTTGTTGAAGGCACGGAGAACATTTACTACTGCACTCTTCCCGACGACGCAACCGGATTTAACTTCAGCAACGGTAAGGAAGGCACAAACGGCGGAGAACAAACTGACAGTATGTCTGCGTTTGAGGGCGGCAAGCTTTTGAAGATGTATCTGACAAGTAAGTACGAAAAGAACGGCTGATACAGATATAAGGCAGATTATGTTGACCTTGACGCATATATCAACAGTATCGGCAAGGTTATCGGCGATGTTGACAACGACGGAAATATTTCCGTTAAGGACGCAACACTTATTCAAAAATATCTTGCCGAAATAATAACAGAAATCTAAACTCTCTTTTACTAAAGGGCGGCTGTATTTTATACAGTCGCCCTTGCTTTGCGTATATTTCACGTTAATTAACACCCGGATTTTATAAATCTAATAGTATGCACATTTCTCATTTCTTTATGCACATAAAAGCACACATCGTTCCCCTCTTTCCCTTTGTGGCTCTGTGGCTCCAAAGCAAATCGCTGTTGCAGTTTGTACATACATCCGATACCGTAATGTTTTCTTCTTTAACACCCGCATTTACGAGTATCTGCCTGTTAGTTTCAAGCAAATCAATCATAAATTTTCCGTTATCCTTAGGAAATACAAATTTTTTGCAGTCAAGGTCACTTAATTCATAAAACCTGTCGGCGCACGGCTTATCAACCTCGTAACAACAGACGGAAATTGCGGGTCCTATTGCCGCAACAATATCACAAGGGTCTGTTGAGTAACATTCTTTCATCTTTTGTATTACCTTTTCCCCTATTCTGCCTACTGTGCCTCTCCAGCCCGCGTGAGCAAGAGCGATGACTTTTTTCTTTGTATCAACAAAAAACAAAGGCGTACAGTCGGCATAGTACGTCACAAGCGTTACTCCTGCCTCGTTTGTTACAAGAGCGTCAACGCTTTGCATATCACGGGGTTTATATATTCCCACTCCGCAGTTTTCATGTGTTACGGCTCTTACAACCGTGTTGTGGTCCTGAGCAGAGGCGGTAAGGGTGTTGTAGTCAAAGCCTGCACTTTCGCAAAATCGTTTGTAATTTTCAGTTACATTATCAGGGTTGTCTCCCCTGTTAAACGCAAGATTCATCGAGGAAAATTCGTTTTCGGACACTCCCCCGAGCCTTGTGGAAAATGCGTGATTTATGAATTTTATTTCCGACAAAGAATTATATGTTAGATATGGAACTGCGTTTGAACAGTTCAGCGACATATTTTCAGATGAAAAATTCAAAATATCTTCCTCCGTAATTTATTGACTTTATGTTGATGTACAGAACAAAAAATTATCTTGAAAATGGAAATGAATAATGCTATAATTAGCCTATGCGGGGTGAATACAATGAAAAAGAAACTTTTTGGTCAAAACATCATACCCAACTGTGCATACTGCGAAAATTCCACTGCTGAAAATGAAATCGTTTACTGCAAAAAAGGCAAGCGTATTCAAAACAATAAATGCAGGGCTTTTCGTTATGACCCACTTTTGAGAACACCGAAATCCTCGGCGTTTAAGAACCAATATACAGCCGATGATTTTAAAATATAAACAAATACTACATATGTTAAAAGCTTTATCTCAACCGATAAAGCTTTTTTATTTGTCTATATTATCACAAATTTATGCGAGCTGAAAATCCTTTATGTAGCTGTCTATTGACTTCTTTATGATTTCTTTCGCTTTTTTCACACCGTTTATTTCTGTTACCGAGGTAGTCTTATCCGCCTCAAGCGTTTTATAAACCTGGAAGAAATGCTGGATTTCCTCAAAATAATGCTTGGGAAGCTCCTTAATATCGGTATAAAAATTGTAGTTAGGGTCATTTACGGGCACTGCAATTATCTTTTCATCACAGCTGTTGTTGTCTATCATATTTAAAACGCCGATAGGTTTGCACTCAACAAGCGTCATCGGCTGAATCTGCTCACTGCACAAGACAAGTACATCAAGCGGATCTCCATCCTCTGCGTAAGTTCTGGGAATAAATCCGTAATTTGCAGGGTAATGGGTTGATGTAAACAAAACTCTGTCAAGCTTTAAAAGTCCCGTTTCCTTATCAAGCTCATATTTATTTTTGCCGCCCTTTGAGATTTCAATAACAGCATAAAATTTTTCTGTCGTAATCCTTTTCGGGGAAATATCGTGCCATATATTCATATAAATCACCCTTTTTAATATATATTCTAACACAATTATAAAGAAAGCTGCGATTGTTGTCAACCGCAGCTTTTAGATTGAAAGGATTTATTTCTTAATTTTCTCAAATACAACTTTAATAATCTGAATAATAACCGTAGGTATCACGGCAAGAAGTCCGATAAAGCCGATTTGAACAGCATTGAGTGTTTCTACGCTGAAAAGCGGGTGCATAAACGGAACGAAGAGTACAAAAGCAAGCAGGAATACACCGAGGAAAAACGCACCCACGCTGTATATATTGGATGTAAAGCCGATTTTAAATATTGAGTGACTGCTGCGGCAGTTAAAGCCGTGGAACAGTCTTGCAAGCGTAAGCGTTGCAAAAGCCATGGTGCTTGCGGTTGCGGCATTAACCTGTAAGCCGATGTAAAATGCGATCAGAGTTGAAATTGCGATAAGTGCTCCCTGACCGAACATACGGGCAATGAAATCCTTTGTCATTATTCCCTTTTTGGGGTCACGGGGTTTTTGCGACAGCAAATCTCTTTCGGGCTGTTCCATTCCTATTGCAAGAGCCGGCAAAGAGTCGGTAAGCAGATTTATAAATAGGAGATGAACAGGCTCAAACGGTACGGGAAGCGCAAAAAGCGAGGTGTAAAGCACGGCAAAAATACCTGCCATATTGCCCGAAAGCAAGAACTGTATTGCGTTTTTAATATTTCTGAATACATTTCTGCCGTTTGCGACCGCCTTTATGATGGTTGCAAAGTTGTCATCCTGAAGTATCATAGATGCGGCGTCTTTTGAAACCTCGGTGCCGGTTATTCCCATTGCAACGCCGATGTCAGCTTTTTTGAGAGCGGGAGCGTCGTTTACTCCGTCGCCTGTCATTGAAACGAAATTACCTTTTCTCTGCCAAGCTTCAACTATCCTGATTTTGTTTTCGGGTGAAACACGGGCATAAACTGATATTTTTTCTATCTTTTCATCAAGCTCTTCATCGCTCATCGCGTCAAGCTCAAGTCCCGTAACGGAAATATCACCGTCACGGAAAATTCCGATTTGCTTTGCAATGGCTGTTGCCGTAATTTTATGGTCGCCCGTAATCATTACAGGCTTTATTCCCGCACGGACAGCGTCAGCTACGGCTTGTTTTGACTCCTCTCTGGGAGGGTCGATCATTGCAACAAGACCTAAGAAAATATAATCATATTCCGTATCAATACTGAGCTTTTCGTCCGATTCCTTATACGCAAATGTAAGAACACGCAAACCATCCTCGGAATACTTTTTATTCTGTTCAAGAATTAATTTTTTGTCCTCTTCGGTAATAGGGCGAACCCCGTCCTTTGTTGCAATGCTAATACAACGGTCAAGTATAACATCAAGCGCACCCTTTGTGAGAATATGATTCTGACCGTGCATTTTATATTTGGTGCTCATCATCTTTCTGTCGGAGTCAAACGGAACCTCTTCCACTCGTGAAATTCCGCTTCTCATAACATTTTCATCAAGTCCCATATTTCGGAAAGTTTCAAGCAATGCGTATTCTGTCGGGTCGCCTATTCCCTTTCCGTCAACAATGCTTGAGTCATTGTTAAGAACCATATCATAGAGCAAGTGCCTGTGGCTCTCATACTGCAAATCGAGCTGGTCCTCACGGATACTTTCTCCGTTTACATAGATTTTTTGCACAGTCATCTTGTTCTGCGTCAGCGTACCTGTTTTGTCAGAGCATATTACGGATACGCATCCGAGGCTTTCAACCGCTTTCAAGTCTTTTATTACCGCATTTTCCCTTGCCATTTTTTGTGTACCCATTGCCTGAACAATAGTTACAATCGAGCTGAGTGCTTCGGGGATAGCGGCAACCGCGAGCGCAACGGCAAACATAAGAGCGTTCAGGATTTTATCCTGATTTAAACCAACCACGCCAACCGAATAGTTCTGCCACAGATTAAGAGCAAATACCACGGCGCATATTATGAGAATAACGGTTGCAAGCACTTTTGAGAACTTGTCGAGACTTTGCTGAAGCGGAGTTTTCTTTTCCTTTGCGGCGTTCATCAGGGAGGCGATTTTGCCGATTTCGGTATGCATTGCGGTGGAAGTAACCGCAACCAAGGCTCTGCCGTAGGTTACAAGACTTCCTGAGAAAACCATATTTGTCCTGTCGGCAAGCGGAACCTCACCGTCAATTACAGAGTCCGTTTTATCTACATTTGTTGATTCGCCCGTAAGCGAGCTTTCGTTCACCTGCAAAGAGTAGCTATTGATTATTCTTCCGTCTGCAACAATCAAATCGCCTGCTTCAAGGACAATTATATCTCCCTCAACAACATCTTTTGAGTCAATTTCAATCTTTTGACCGTCGCGGATTACCTTTGCGCTGGGAGACGACAAAGATTTTAAACTTTCAAGTGATTTTTCAGCCTTAATGTGCTGAACAGTTCCGAGAACGGCGTTTATTATAATAACTGCAAAAATAACAATGGTGCTTTCAATATTTCCCGAAAACATTGAAATTATTGCGGCTATTATCAAAATGATTACAAGAAAATCTGCAAACTGACTTAAAAATATCTGCATAACAGATTTTTTCTTACCCTCATCCAAAACATTCTTTCCGTTTTTCTCCAAAAGCTCCTGCGCTTTTTGAGATGAAATTCCGTCACTTGTAACTCCAAGATAATCTAAGACTTCCTGCTTTGACATCTGATACAAATTTTTCATTTTTTCCTCCGTAAAATCAGGGAAATAAAAAAGTCGAGTACCTCGACCGCAATTCGAGCAGAAGATTGATATATCAAACCTTATCCCCGACCGTTTTCGAGCGGTTTCCGATTATAAAACAAAAGAGACCCTTATTGCAAAAGACAAAAAGTCCGTGCAATAAAAGTCTCGTTCTTTAAGATATAACCGATACCCGAGCGGGTATGTACTGACGATTAATATCACAGATTATCTGCGAACTACTCCCCTTTAAATTTGCCCAAATTATATCATATATATTTTCAGTTGTCAAGATTTATTTCCTTCTCGTCGACTTCAGCCTTACACTCTTTAGGCTTGCTCATCATAACGAGAATTATACCCACAAGCGCTAAAAAACATCCGCCAGCCGAAAAAACAGCGGAAAAATATATTTCTTCAAAAAGATAAGCTGTTATTATCGCCGCGATAAATAACGCGATACACACCATAAGTAAAATAAAACCCGTTTTATAAAGTCCGTTCATTTTTGTACTGCCACGCATGATTTAACGCCTTTCTATTATAGATTGTTTGCAATATCGGCAAAATTTTGAAGCGAAAGCTGTTCCGCTCTCGCATTTTGTGAAACACCCGACTTTTCAAGAATTTCAAAAGCCTTAGCCTTATTGATTGACAAGCCTGAGCTTATGGAATTTGAAACAACCTTGCGTCTTTGAGAAAACGCCGCCTTAACAACGGAAAAGAACTTCTTTTCATCATAAACCTTAACGGGCGGTTCATCTAAAATATTTAACCTTATAACAGCGGAGTCAACCTTTGGCGCAGGCATAAAAGAGCCTGAGCTGACAGTAAAAAGCATTTCGGGCTTCGCGTAATAATTGACAGACACGGTAACCGCTCCGCTCTGACGGGAACCGACCTCGGCGCATACTCTCTGCGCCGCTTCTTTCTGCACCATAACGGTAATTGCCGAAACAGGGAGTTTATCCTCCAAAAGCTTCATAATAACGGGAGAAGTGATATAGTAAGGCAAATTTGCGCACACAACCACCTCCATACCTGAAAATTCATCCTCAATCAGCTTGTTAAGGTCAATTTTAAGTACATCGGCATTAATCACCTTTAAATTATCATATTCAGAAAGCGTTTCATCAAGCACGGGCAAAAGCCGTTTGTCAAGCTCAATCGCCACCACCTTATCCGCAAGCCTGCAAAGCTCATTTGTAAGCACGCCTATACCGGGGCCTATCTCAATTACTCCTACACCCTCATCGGCTCCCGAAAGCTCCGCCATTCTCGGACAGACAGACGGATTTATCAAAAAATTCTGCCCCAGTGATTTTGAAAAAGTGAAGCCGTGCCGGTTTAATATGTTTTTAATTGTGCCAATATCGGATAATCTGTTCATTTTAATATTCTTAAACCTTTCGGATATTTGTTTTTTAATCTGCCGTTTGACGCTTTTCCGAATCCCAGCGTCATAGATTCCACGCAAACTGCGGTAAAACCTTTTACATCATCCGGTACAGAAATTTCTTCACCGTGCATAAACGCCTTAATTTCTTCGCTGTCTGCATTGAAATTTACATAGCTCTTGCAGTATTCGGGCTTAGCGGCGGCAAATACGCTGTGGTGCGGCTCAATTCTGTTTTTTAAAATTTCTCCGAGAATAACCCCGCAACGAAGAACGGACAGACCGCTGAAATCAATGTTAAATTTTTGAGGGTATATATAAATTTTATTATTCACTTCATTTATATTTTCTCCGAACGGACGGTCGTAAAATAAACTGTCGTAAAATTCCAATGAGGATTTGCCTATTTTATCAGGCAAAATATCGGGGTGCGCCGATTTTATACAATCACCTTTTTTGCGCAGTCTTGCGGCAAAATGCCCCTCCCCTCCGTCCATGGGAAATATCCTTCGTGCATATTCAAGCGTTGGTCGGCCGAAATTTACGCCCGCATCCTCAAGCTCAAAATCGGGATTGTTTTCAAGAAAACGGGTGATAACTCCCTCGTTTTCTTCAAAAGAAAATGTACAGGTTGAATACACAAGCACGCCCGACGGCTTGAGCGCACGCTTTGCGCTCTCAAGAATGTTGAGCTGGCGAACCGCACAGCTTTTTACATGCTCCTCGCTCCACTCATTTTGCGCCTCCTGATTCTTTCTGAACATTCCCTCGCCGCTGCACGGGGCGTCAACCAAAACCTTGTCAAATCGGTTTTCAAGCCTTTGACACAGTACATCGGGATGACAATTTGATACTACGGCGTTAAAAACACCCATACGCTCAATATTCGATAAAAGAATATTTGCTCGGCCTTTTACAATCTCGTTGCTCCACAAAAGTCCGTTTCTGCCGAGTTTTGCGGCAATCTGAGTGCTCTTACCACCCGGAGCCGCACATAAATCAAGTACAAAATCATCTTTTTCTACCCCAAGCATTTCAACCGCTGAGGTAGCGGACGGCTCCTGAATGTAAAACGCTCCGCAGTGATGAAGAGGGCTGTTGCCGAGCGATGTAATATTTTGCGGAATATAGTAGCCCTCATTACAGAAAGGCGTTTTTTCGGCCTTAAAATCAAGCAGCGGCAAAAGCTTTTCGGGAGTAGTTTTCAAGGTGTTTACTCGTAAGCCTCTGAAATTTTCAGACTCATAATATTTTAAAAATTCATTGTATTCATCACCGAGAAGTGATTTCATCTTTAATAAAAATTTATTCATTTGAATAATTCCTTATTTTAGGATAATAATAAGGTCAAAGGGAGGTGCTAAATAATGGATTTTAAGCAGAACCAAGAAATGAAGCACAACAACAACCAGAATAAAAGCCAGCAGAACAATCAGAACAAGGACCAGAAAAACTGCCAGAACAAAACTCAGCAGAACAGCGGTCAGAACAAGAAGTAATTTATAATTTACTCTGCTGCAAGCCGTGGGTGCACAACATCCACGGCTTGTAATTTTTATGCCGATTAAAGCATTAATAACCGTACTCTTCGCCGATGATAATTACCTTGATTCTGTTTAAATGGCGCTGCTGAGCACAGACTACGAAGTTACAGCAGATTCTTCCGTCGCTGTGACAGCCGTCGCACATCTCGGCTCCGTCGCGTGTGAGTGATACACAGCTTCCCTCTTTTGCGCAGTATGTATCGCAGTTAAGTCTTACCGTATTCTTCGGTGCCGCAACGGTTTTAACACGCTTTACGGCTTCATCAAGATTTTTTACCAGCTTGTTTATTCCGCAGACGACAACAACGCTCTTCGGTCCGTAAAGAATTGCTGCAACACGGTTGGAGTTACCGTCAACATTATAAAGCTCGCCGTTTTCGGTTACTGCGTTTGTGCTTGTAAAAAATGCGTCGGCCGAAAAAGTCTTGCGGTAAACCTCCTCTACTTCCTCTCGGGTAATACCCGGTGCGGTTCTGTCGAGGTAGTTATAATCGGCGGAAGTGATTATATCATAAATTCCCGTTTCTTTTAGTGTAACCGAGCCTCCGCTTGAGATAACATCATTCTTCTTTATAAGCGTCCTAACAAGCTCACACGCTTCTTCCTTTGTATTGCAGAAATAAGGCTCCATTTTATTACGCTTTAAATTAAGCATTGTTTTATCTATTCTTGCTTTAAGTTCTTCTGTCATTTTAATATCCCCCTAATCTTAAAACTTTATTTTATTATACAATACTTTTTAATATTTATCAACGCAAAAAGGCGCAAAGCGCTGATTTACGCTTTGCACCCGTAAATTACGGCTCTACAAAAGGCACATTAAAATACTGAGCTATCGACTGCGACAAACTCCTTGCGATATTGTCAATATTATCTCTTATCCATTGTGCCTCCGACGGATTATCGTGGTATGCTACCTCTATTAAAGCGGCAGGCGCAGCCGTTCTGCGAACCTCCGCAAGAGAAGTTGTCGGAATTATCTCTATGTTTGTCGGGTCGTAATAGGTATTTTTATAATTATCCTGAAGAATCTGAGCAAAACGCCTGCCGTTTGTACTTGTGGGATAATAGTAAATGTCAGCACCCGTAAACCGCCCTGCTGAATTTTCGGGAGCCGCGTTGCTGTGAATCGCAAGGTGAAGCTCGGGCGATTTTTGATTTGAGTCCGCTATCGCCTGCGACAATGTCATCTCAGGGCTGTTGCGGTAAAATTCAATCCCGCTTGCGGTCAAATACGGCTCCATAGCGTCGGCAATCAGATTCATATAATATTCCTCGTTGCCTCCGTCAACATAAGGATTGAACTCCTGAAGCGACGGACTTAAGTATACTTTAGGCATATAGATTTCCCCTTTGGCAATATTCTATATCACCTATAATATTACGGAATAAATATTTTGCGACAATAATTAATGATTTTTTCTGCGCTTTAAGCAGTTGAATTTTTTTCTGATAAAGGAGTATACCGACCTGAATTTAAAGTTTTTTATTTTGTCGTGATATACATAATTAATTTCGGCACACGCCATAAGGCAAATCATACAAAAATACAGCCATATCATAA
This sequence comes from uncultured Ruminococcus sp., assembly GCA_944415425.1. Lineage (GTDB taxonomy): Bacteria > Bacillota > Clostridia > Oscillospirales > Acutalibacteraceae > Ruminococcoides. Next base: position 31,352 of record CALYBP010000003.1, read on the forward strand.
TACCCGCAAGTGCGGTAAGACCACCGTAGATTGAAAATCCGTTGAAATTATCAACATAAATTGAAATACCGAATGAAAGCGCATACCAGGAAAGCGTACACAAAAACGCGCCGGGAAGCTGATATTTAAAGCCGTATTCCTTGTGCTGAGCACGGCTTATGTTAGGGAAATTTCGGTACAAAAGACCGAACAAAACGACGAGAAAAGCAAAAATCAGAAAATATCTCAAATGATAAATCAGAGCGACAATATCGGGGAGATATTTGAGATACGGCGAAAGCCATTCGTTTATAGATGAGCCGAGGACAATAATTACGAGAGAAACAAGAATTATTGCAAAAAAGGCTATTGTATAAAACATCGCCCTCACCCTCAAAAACAACCAACTTCTGTTTTCGTATGCGTCGTAAATCCTGTTAAGACCGTTTGTAATCGCATATATTCCCTGTGCGGCAGACCAGAGAGTAACAATAAGTGTAATCAAAGAGATTCCCACCGAATTTTTATAAGCATTAGTCAGAAAATCTGTAATTTCACCTACTATCTCCTGCGAGAAAATTCCGCTCAGACCTTTTTCAATAAAATCAACGGGAATATGCAGGTTTTGGAGAACGGATACAATAAACATTGAAAGCGGGACAGATGAAAGTATAAGAAAAAAAGCCGACTGACCTGCGATTGCAAAAATATTATCGTGAATACACTTACCGACTATGGGTTCGAACCTGTCTACTATTTTCATCACAAAATCAAGAAACCGCTTTTTGGATTTCAAACTTGTCCCCTCCTCTCTGTTTAATTCACAAGTAATAAAATTACTTTCCGTTCTTTCTTTGCTGCACATTGTAAGAAAGCCGAGTAATAATTTTTTCGCTAGCAAAATGTTCAAAAAACTTGACCGCTTTCATTTCAAATCCTGGCGTTATAATCATTTTTCGCTTAAACGTTTTATCAACTGCGTATTTTGCGACATATTCGGGGGTAAGTCCCCTAACGCAAAATTTAACATTCGCAACATCGTTAAAATTCGTCCTCACAGGACCCGGGCAAAGCACAGACACACCAACATTTGATTTATCCCGTCTTAATTCCTCGTGGATTGCCTGTGTAAGACGGACTACATAATTCTTTGATGCGTAGTAGCTTGAAAATGTAGGACCTGCAACAAAGCCTGCCGCCGAGCCGACATTAAGAATGAATCCGCTGTCACGCTTTATCATATCCTGCAAAAACAGCTTGGTAAGAACATGAACAGCCACAACATTAGTGTGAATAAGCCCGATTTCCTTTTCAAGCGGAACGTCGCAAAATTTTCCGTAAGCACCAAAGCCGGCATTGTTTACAAGAAAATCAATTTTTTCTCCCTTTAAATGCTCATACAAATCAAAGCTGTCCTGCTCTCTGCAAAAATCAAGCGTGATGACCCGAACGCTTACATTTTTAATCTCATCTCTGAGCTCATAAAGCTTCTTTGTATTTCTTGCAACGACTATCAGGTCATAGCCCATTGTCGCAAGATATTTCGCAATTTCTCTGCCTATTCCGGAGCTTGCGCCGGTTATTAAAGCCTTCATAATTACTCCTTCTCGGCAGTAACGCACATCCAGCCCGTGCTGCTCTTTGAGTATGTCCTTATATTCTGATAGCCTGCATGGAGCAGTATATCAGTAATATCCTCCTTAGATACCGCCTTGATTCCCAAAAGATTTTCAACCTTGTCCCATTTATGCGGTTTTTCTTCGCTTGTAACCATTTCAAATACAAGCAGTAATTTGCCGCAAGGCTTTAACACTCTGTAAATTTCCTTTAGGTCGTTTAGCTTGTCCTGCCAAAAATAATATGTTTCAACAGCCGTTACAATATCAAATTTATTTTCCTCAAACGGAAGCGCAGATACAGAGCCCTGTAATATTGTCGCCTTGGCGCACATAATATTGTTCTTGTTAAGTTTTTTTGATTTTTCAACGCAAAGTTCCGAATAATCCACTCCGAAAACCTTGCCGTTTCCAACCTTTTCGCAAAGTTTTGATACGGTTTTACCTCCGCCGCAGCCGACGTCAAGCACATTGTCGTCACGGTTGATTTTTATGTGCACAAGCGCCCAGTCGGTAAGCTCTGAATGGCCTTTATTCATCGAGCGAATCATAAGCTTACCCCAAAATCCCTGAGGGCGCACTGCGTTTTCAACAAGTTTACGGTATTTCATCTTTTTCTCCCATATTAATATCAATTCTTTTCTATTAAGCATACGCTCTCGACGTGAGCGGTGCGGCTGAACATATCGCAGGGTGTAATTTCTTTTACGGAATAATTATACTCCTCAAAATACTTCAAATCCCTTGCAAGTGTCGCCGGATCGCACGAAACATAAACCACCCTGCTCGGCGACATTTCAAAAATAGTTTTAACAAGATCTTCACCGCAGCCCTTTCTCGGCGGGTCTAAAATTACTGCGTCTGGCTTTAGACCTTCATTTTTTAGCTGTTCCGCAGCAGAGGATGCGTCGCCGCAAATAAACCGTGCATTGTTTATTGAGTTTATTTCGGCATTCTCTTTTGCGTCGTTTATCGCATCGGAAATAATCTCAACTCCGACAAGCGTCTTACATTCTTTTGCCATTGTAAGTCCTATTGTACCCGTTCCGCAGTATAAATCAAGGAGAATTTCGTCGGATTTCAGATTTGCATAATCCTTTGCCTTGTTGTAAAGCTTTTCAGCCTGACTTCTGTTAACCTGCCAAAATGAAAAAGGAGAAATTTTAAATTTCAAACCGCACAATTCATCTGTTATATAGTCCCTGCCGAAAGCTGTTCTGTTCTTTTCTCCGAGGATAACATTAGTGTCGTTTCGATTTGTGTTTATAATGACGCTTGTAAGCGCAGGCAGATTTTCTCTGAGCATTTTAATCAGAATATCCTCCTGCTTTAAACCGTTGCCGTTTACGACATAGCAGACCATCAGTTCCTTTGTTACCTCACCCATTCTTATATACAGGTGTCTGAGCCTGCCTTTGCCCGTTTTTTCATCATAAATATCGTTGTCCGACTGTTCGATAAAGCTTCTTGTGACAGAAATCACCTTTGCAAAAATTTCAGGCTGAAGCAGACAATCATTGCAGTCGATTATTCGGTGACTGTGAAACGCGTAAAATCCTATCAACAAATTTCCGTTTTTATCAGCTCCGACGGGTAACTGCGCTTTGTTTCTGTAACGGGAAACATTATCGTTTTTTATTATCGGCGAGAAAACCGCATCTTTGATTCCGCCGATTCGTGTTACTGCGTCAACTACCTTTTGATGCTTTATCCTGCACTCTTCATCGTAGCTTACATGACGCCATACGCAACCGCCGCATTTTGAAAAAACGGGGCAATCAGGCTCAATCCGCGCTGAAGACGGAGTTACAATCCTCTCGATTTTTCCGAAAGCATATGTCTTTTTAGCCTTTAATACACGCACCTCAAGCTCATCTCCGACAGCGGAAAGCGGTACAAACACCGCCATACCGTCCTGTGTTTTGCCTACCCCGCTTCCATCTGCCGATGTTGAAGTTATTGTTAAATTTATAATATCATTTTTACTTAATGCCATATTATATACCACCGATTATTTATACATATATTTTACCATTGACTCAATTATTTGGCAACAGGGTAGAATTTGAAACCTACAAAATATTAACTGCAAAATTTAATAAATTTGAATTTAGGTATTTATTTTTTGTCGTTTTAGACTTATAATATAAATTAGAATTACCCAAATTATTACAAAGGCGGTTGTATTTTGAATTACGATAAACTTATGGATAATATAAAAAGAATACATTTTATCGGTATAGGCGGAAGCGGAATGTGTCCGCTTGCCGAGATACTTAGGAGCGAAGGCTTTGAGCTTTCGGGCTCGGATATGAACGAGGGTGAAACACTCGACAGAATCAAAAGCTACGGTATTCCCGTATATATGGGTCACAGAGCCGAAAATATAAACGGCGCAGAGCTGGTTGTTTATTCGGCCGCAATCAAAGAAACAAACCCCGAAAGAATGGCTGCAAAGGAACAGGGTATCCCCTGCATAGAGCGAAGCGTTATGCTCGGCATTGTTACAAGGAGATATAAACGAAGCATAGCGGTATCAGGCACGCACGGAAAAACAACTACAACCGCAATGTTATCGCAGATATTGATAGGAAGCGGTTTTGACCCGTCGGCAATCATAGGCGGCAAGCTTCCGTTTATAGGCGGCAACAGCTATGTGGGTCACAGCGATATTATCGTATGCGAAGCATGCGAGTATGTAGATACTTTTTTGGAGCTGAACCCTTATATTTCAATTATCTTGAATATTGACGCGGATCACCTTGATTATTTTAAAAATCTCGACAACATCAAGAAATCCTTTAATAAATTTGCAAAGCAGACAACAGGACTGCTTGTAATAAACGGCGACGATGAAAATACGCTCGAAGCTGTAAAAGATGTTAATATTCCGAAAATAACCTACGGTTTCGGTGAGAACTGCGATTACAGAGCTGTTAATGTTTCCGCTGACAAGGGTGTTCATGAGCAGTTTGATTTGTATTATAAGGGAGAAATCCTCACAAACATAAAGCTCATTGTTCCCGGCAGACACAATATTTACAATGCGCTTGCGGCAGCAGCCACTGCACACTACCTTGGTGCTACGCCCAAAGAACTATCTGAAAACCTGCACAAATTCGGCGGTGTTCACAGAAGATTTGAAATTTTAGGCACCCCATGCGGAATTACCGTTGCCGATGATTTTGCGCATCACCCCACAGAGCTTACCGCAACGCTTAACGCCGCTATGAATATGGGCTTTAAGAAGGTGTGGGCAGTATTTCAGCCGCATACATTTTCAAGAACAGCTATGCTGCTTGATGATTTTGCAAAGGCGCTTAAAATTCCTGATGTTGCCATTATTTCTGAGATTCTGCCCGTTAGAGAAACAAACACCTACAACATATATTCAACCGACTTAGGTGCAAAGGTGCCTAACTCAGTTTGTCTTGATACATTTGAGGAGATCACGGACTATGTGTGCAAAAACGCAAAGGAAGGCGATTTGATTCTCACAATGGGCGGCGGAAATGTGTATATGTGTGCGAATATGATATATAAGCAGCTAAAATATATTGAAGAAAATCAAAACGATTGATTAAATACTTCAAATACCGAAAAAGAATAAGCGGCAGCAAAAGCTGTCGCTTAATTTATGTACAGTATATTTTATTTGAAGGAAAAATTATTTTACAATCGCTTCATATGCTATGTAGGCTGCTGAAATATCCGTGTTACAGGTTAAATTATAAAAATCACAAGACAAAATTAAACTTTCAATATTACTTAACAGTTTGTGTGCGTTATAATAGCTTTTATAACCCGAAAACGAAGAATAAATCCTGCTTATAATTTCATTTTGAGATGCTTTTCTGACAGAATTTTCACTTCCACGCTCAATAAAAACAATACCGCCAATCGGGGCAGAAATATTGTTTGCAACCCCACTTCCCCCGTCAAACGGGGTCGAATAAGCATAAAATACTTCGTTAACCTTTCTTACGGCGGTTTTGTCATCATTCATCATCTCTACCGCAGAGCCGAAAGCCTTTTTCCAAAGCGAAGTATGGGTAGATTTGCCGGTTCCGGACGGTGCCAAAAACAAATACGACTTATCACCCAATTTTAATGATGAAGAATGAAGTAAAATTCCTCCGAAATTTATTATTTCCCTGCTGAACAAGCACGAATACGCATAACTCTCGCATCGGTCTTTGCCGATATTTTGATTCATTTTATCGCAGATTTCTCTGAAAAACTGTCCTTCTAACGCAAGTTTAATCTGACTTGCGTTCTCCCCTCTATACAAAAACGGCTTAGAAAAGCGGGTAAGATACTCGTATTTAGGAGAAAACTCAGTAACAATATCGGCAATTAAATATCTCAAAACAGCCTCCAAATAAAAAAGTAATCGCTTCGCACACAATTCAAACGGTCAGACTGATATTATCAAACCTATCCTGACCGAGCGTTTTCGAGCAATTTCCTATAAAGAAATAAACAGACTCTTGCGAGTCTGTTTTATTTTATAAGTTAACAATGTGACGTTGAATCTGCGTTGCGTCAGAAACATCGACACGACCATCGCCGTTAAAATCGGCAAGCGCAATCTGTGTTTCATCAAAATCAATCAGCAACACGCAGTAACGCTGAATATCGGTGGCATCCGCAATCGAAATTACACCGTCTTTATTTACATCACCGATCTGATACGAATTATCAACATCAACAAACTCAAGTCCGTTGAGTACGGCAAAACGCTCGGCAAGGGTATCTTTATGTCCGTAAATAACAACGTCGGTAGTATTCTTAAACGCATACTTACCTATCGTTTCAACGGATGCCGGAATGTAAACTCGTTCAAGCGAGGGACATTCAGCAAAAGCATGATTTTGAATTTCCGTAACAGTTTCGGGAACATCAAAAGATTTGAGACTTGTGCATTGATAAAAAAGCTGAGACGGAATTACCGTAATATCAGCGTCAAGCTTAACGTCTGTCAAAGAAGTACAGCCCTGAAGCAGTCCCGAGCCGATTGAAGTACAGCTTGCAGGGATATTAATAGATTTAAGGTTAGTCATACCCATAAAAACAAATCTATCAAGTGAAGTAATAGTATCGGGTAAGGTTATTGATTCGATAACGCTGCTGTTTTCGCAATTTGCAAACGCCATAAAATCAATAGATACAACAGTATCGCCGAAAATTGTTTCAGGCACAACGAGATCCTTATCGGCACCGTGATAATCACAAAGCTTTATCTGATCTGTTCCGACACGCATAAACTTGTACACGCCGTTGTCAAAGTATGTTTCAGCAAAAACGCACTGAACCGAAAGGACAAATACAAGCGATACAGCGAGTAAAGACAATAAAATCTTTTTAATTTTCATAAATAATCACCAAATGTAAAACTGCGGGGCAAATACAGAAGTATTTGCCCCTTTAAAGTCAAATCAATAAATATTTCCCGGATCTTCGCCGGAGAAAGGATCAACAATCACGTCACCCGTAGAAGACTGAGTTCCTACTTCGTCCTCAGACGGCCATGTTGTAGTAAGACTGTCTACAATTGCAGAAGCCAAAGTGCTTTCAAATTCAAACTTTGTAACGTTGAATTCCGGAGAAGTGTATGATTTTTTCATAAGTATCACCCCATTGATTAAATAAACATAACATACATATATAACTGATTATCAGTTAGACTGGTTGGCTATCTGATAAAGGTTGAAGTAAACAGCCTCAGTAATCTGATATGAATCCGGAATAATGTCACCATTTGCATCAACCTGATATACATAGTAATATGCCTTCATAACATAGAGCTGCATTGCAGAGCTGTTCTGGAACTTAACAAAGTAGTCAAGCCTGTTAAGGTTATTATAGTCAGCGTTAAGAATTGTGTAATTATATACAACTCTGTTATCGCCGTCCATAGCATACCTGTTAGTTGAGGCCTGTCCCGAAGTAGCAAAACTCATAAGTTTCTCATCATCACTTGCAAAAGTAATATCAGAGTAATCTGTGCTTGTATTCGGATCAAGTTTTGTGTTCTGGCTGATTTCTACCATAAGACCTGTACGATATTGAACTGCATCAGTATCGGATGTAGAGTTAAGCTGTGTATAAGCGCTGTCCATAAACGATACTATGAAGTCTGCATACAGATAATCATACTTGTTGCCAGCTTCGTCAGTATACTGCTCTCTTGAGTATGTCGGAGTACCGATTGACATTGAGGTTTCAGCAGGATCACCGAATACTGCAACGATATCGTAATCGTCAACAATCTTGAGGTTGAACTCCTTAGAGAAGCATTTTGCTACTTCCTTAGTTGTACCAAACTCATAAACAATCCAGTATGAGAAGTTTGGATCATCACAAGAATAGAACGAACCGTCTTCTTTTGTTAGATATGAGTTATAAGGAATATTGCTGATAGGAGTTTCTATGTCGCCCTCGCTTACGGTAATTGTAACATTGCAAGGCTTAGAAACCTGTGTTGCCGTAAGAGTAGCTGTTGTACCGACAGAAGTGTACTTCTGATCAGTAATCTCCCAAGTACAGTTCTTATAAAGGTCATCGATGTAAGGAGCGTTGTTATAAATCAAATCCTCAGTAATCTTGTAACCGTTTGTATCTATATATGTGTCATCAAGAGTTAGATTAACAGTATATGTCTTCTTGCCGCCGAATCTATCAATATATTCATAGTTAAGTACAGCTTCAGCGGTTACAGAAGCAATATCTGAATAATAGTTGAATGTATTTACAAGAAGCTTTTCATTGTCATAAATATCATCAACATAAACATCAAATGTAAACGATACCTCCTGATTAACAGGAACAACAGCATCCTCAGGCTCAACAATCTGATATTCGGTTCCGTCAAGACGATACCAGTTAACAAATTCATTCTTACCCATCATATGAGTAATGAGGGTAACCGTGAAGTAATCATCATCAATAGGATTAATCTGAAGTGCGAATGTATTTTCAGCTCTTGTGCAAAGTGTTTCGGTAGAACCGTCGGTTCCGTGGCGAACAATTGATAAGTAGTAATAACCACCGCCGCCGAGTGCCCCGGGTCCTGTATACTTATTGTGGTTAAAAATCAATGTCTGGTCAGAAACCTTAACAAACCTTGCAACAAATGTATAAGACTTATCAAGGTTAACTTCCGATACCTGTTGATTTGCATTTACGGCGAACGCCTTGTAGTTACCGTCCTCATCAAGATAACCCCACTCGACAAACATATATCCGTCGCCGGCGGTAGCAGAAATCTCGACAGTAGTATTACGGTTTACTGTAATTGACGTTTCACCTGCAATTGTTGCAGTATTGCCGGTTGTACCGTCAACATCTGTTGTCCAAGAATCAGAATCAGAAGAATCTGCATACTGAACCATCGTTGAACCTGTTACTTCCTGAATCGACTTTGAATAGTACCATTGACCGTCAACACGGCTGTCAGCACCTGAAATCGACTCGTAAGAAACATAAGCAGGAGAATTTGCATAGCCCGCAGCCTCAATTGCCTTGTATGCAGCAGTATTTTCATCGGTACCGTTCAATCTCGGTAAAAAGTCTGAAGGCACACCGCGTGTGATGTAATTGCCGTCTTTATCAAATACATACCATACGGTTGACCACTGACCGTGACCGGCAATGTTCTGGTTGCCGACAGATACGATTCTAAGTTCATCCTTTGACATATCCTCTTCTGTAAGAATATTTCCGAGGAGAGAAGTTTCGTTGCCGTCGTAGTCTTTGATAATATCCCAGCCGTTATTATCAGTAAACAAGGAAAGATCGACATGAGAAGCTACATCGGGATTGTTGGTAGCATCATCAAGCAAGATGTTCTGGTTAGTTCGTTTTCTGCTGTACTGCATCTTAAACTCAACAACATCGTAGCCGTTTCTGTCAATTAGTACGAGATCATCGTAGTCGTATGTCTGAGCGTTTGCTTTACCCTCAGCTACCATAAACTGATTGTGAAACTTATCATTTGAATAGTTACTTACAACAACGCCGGATATAGCATATTCTGTCTTCTGGCCGTTTTCATCGTAATAATACTTTGCAACCTTAGTAAAGTACTTACCGTTGTTATCACGAAGCATCGGCTGACCGGGATATGAACCGTCACCCTTCTTAGCGTCAGGTTCAGCTGCCGTTCCGGTCTCGCCGGTGTAATAATATGTGTATACAGCAAGAGTGTTACCTGCAAGCTTCGATGCATATTCGTCATTAAGTACTTCAGAAGCATCTACATAAAACGTGATATAATCATCGTTTTCATTAATATGCGAGTTAAAATAAACGGGTGTGATTTCCAAGGACTTAGAAGTCAAACTCTCTGAGAGAAGATATGATGCTTCATATTTACCGTTACCCTGAGAGCTTGCCCTAACAGTTTCACCGTTTATTACATAAGCTCCTACATAATAACCTGCGTTATAAAAAGGTGTAGCCACTTGAGTCTGAATTCTGATCATGTTACCCTTTGTTGCAGTATATACAGAATAGTGAACATTAGGATCATCAGATACAACCTCATCGTATCCGCTGATTAATGTTGTTGAACCGTAATCAGATGTTGTAGAAACATTATCTACAATCGTACCGTCCTTTGCATTAATTGTAACTTTATTGGGATCTTCGGGAGTAGTATCTTCACTTGCAGTCAAAGTGTATGTAATATTTCCGTTACCGGATGTAATACTTGAAAATTCAAATGTGATTTTATTAACATTCGGATTTGAAACTCTGAAATAGGAGAAGTTGTAATTTTTGCCGTTATCATTATTGTAATTCTGAGCATATGCAGAAACAGAACCGTTTGTTACATAACTTACTCCCGTAACATTTACCATACCGCTTACATCCTGAGTGGTAGATAAACCAAAATAATAATTTATAGTGGAGTTCAAAGTAGTTTCCAAATATGCCGTATAAGTACCGGACACATTATATACCGGTAATACAAGCATATTGCCAGCCCATGCAGAAGGTCTGTTGTTATTGTTTGTGGTTACAAGCAGGTATGTACCTGTTTCCTCACCGAGAGACTCTTCAAACACAGCCATAAGCTCTACATCAGCAGTAGGAACAAATGTAATTTCAGAGCTTGTGAGGTCTCCTGCATATGTGCCGCTTACTACCTGCCATTCCTTGAACGCATAGCCTGTATTAGCAGATGCAGTAACAGTAACAGAAGTACCCTCAGTTACCGTGTTCGAAGGAGCTACCGAAACACTACCCATTGTTTCATTATTAACAGAAGCTGTTACCGAATATGTCTCAGCAGCTCGTGTAGTTGCCGAAACAGTCACATCGCTTGCGGGCATTTTAAATGTGTATGTATTTCCGCTTCCGCTAACCTCAGTAGCGGGGTCAACCGTAACACCACTGCAAACGTAGCCATCGTTAGGCGCAACTGTAACAGTAACAGTCTGTCCCTCGGACGCTGTCTGTGGGTCAACCGAAATTGTACAGTTTTCCTGTGTTCCTATATTTACATTATAAGTTTCTAACGCAACAGCTTCTTCCCAAATTTCTTTAGTCATTGTGTCGACGCAAATTCTGACTGTGCTTGCGCCGCTGTGCAAAAGAGCAATGTTTGTCTGTGGAGTGAGCGTTATTTTACTTGAGGAATCTCCAAGCGGCTGACGGTCATATGATCCTGCGTACTGAGCAGAACCGTCAGAAAGTCTGAAAAATGTATCGCCCTCATTAAAGGTTACGGTACGGCATACAACATCCGGGTCGGTCGGATGAGTTTCATCAAGCGGGTAATCTTTCATAGAAGGATCCCATTTACCGGAAGGACCGCCTATGAGATACCATGTAGTTACTGGTGTAACTTCGCCTGTATTATATTCAGACCACGAACCGTTACTATAATATACGGTTTCGTTGTATGTGCCGGACGAGTTTGTATCAGGTGTGAACAAAGGCTTATCTACGGAGAAGTCTCCTCTGTAAACAGCCTCAGTTTGCCAGAAATTACCGCAATTTGGCTGACTGCTTTTTGTAAAGGAAATATAAGCGGAATAATCACCGGTGTAAGTACACTTATAAATATCCTCTGTACCGTCAACCTTTTCCATTTGAATCGGTCCGCCGGCAATACCTGAAGAACCGGTACCCTTACCATCGTCCCAATAATTACTGTTATAAAAATAAGCGTATACTTGGTTCCAGCCAACAGTATCCTTGAAATATACATCAATAGTACCGTTGGCAGCGTCAGCAGCAACAACACCCACGAGTAATGTCGAAATCACCATCATAACCGACAAAACTATTGAAAGCGTCTTGTTACCGATGCGCTTTACACTATGACTCATTGTATAACCTCCATTTTATTTTTGTGCCGAAGCCAAAGATAGACTTCGGCACTTATGACATTATTATACACCTTTTAAAAAATATGTCAATTATTCACCAATGCTTTTTGAATTAATGTTGCGTCGCGGACATCAACTACACCGTCAAGGTTTACATCGAGAAGCGCATTCTGTAAATCAGAAGGATTGCTCAAAGCAACTTGTATCTTCTGAACCTCAGTTGCACTCATAACGCTCATATTCTCAACACCGTATTCAGTTACATATGAACCCATCTTGTAACGTGTTCCGCCGATATTTGTAAAGCCGAGAGTTTTATCCGTGGGCTTAGCGGGTGTATAAACCATATGAATTGCTGTGTAATAGAAGTTCCTGATGTATTCCGGCTGAGATGTCAGATCAACAACCTCCGTGCCGCTCATAAGATTATCTACTGCTAAATAATAAGTATCTAATGAGAACCTATCGGTTATGGAGGCATTTACATCGGTCTTTTTAGTTGTAAATGTGAGTGTGTTCTGCTTTGAAGAATCAATTGAAAGAGTAACTTTGAACTGATACATCTTAAGAGATCCTGAATAATCCTGTCCGAGATAAAGATCCTTTGTCATTGCAACAGCCTGCGCACCGTTAAGTGAAACATAGGGAGCGTAAGACTGAGCTGACGGAGCCTTGAAGTAGATTGTAACATCGTGAACACCTACCGAAGCAGTAACGGTTACAGAAACGATGTTTGATGAGATAGCTTCTTCACCAAGAGTTGCAATTACAAAGTAGTAATAAGTACCCTGCGTTTCGGATGTTACTGTAAGTGTGTTCTGAGCAGATGCAGCGCCCATCGACTGTGCACCTGAGCCGTCAGGCGATGTCGAAACAAAGTACTCAAATGTATAATCGCCTTCGCCCGGAGTTACGGTAGAAGTGAGTGTGAACTTATCACCCTCAATTACCGAGCTTGCATCCGTCTTGAGAGAAAGCGTAAAGCTCGGAGCTTTTTCGGTTACAGAAACAGTAATTTCATTTGAATCTTCTGAAACTGCACCCTCATATACTGCCTCAACAGTATATGTATGTTCACCAACCTCCGCGTTATCTATTGTGAATACACCGGTAGAGTTTTCAGCAATCATTTCTCCGTTATCAAAGAGCTTATAAGTGTCTGCCTCGCCGTCTGTTGTAGCTGTAATAATGATTACTGTTCCTTCTTCAACAGTTGCGGGAAGCTCTTCGCCTGTTCCATCAGCAGCTGTGATTGTAGGAGCAGCTACTAAATCATAATCAGGATAAAGCTGAATCTGTGTGTCGAGCCACTGTGCACGGGTCTTAGTCCATGTATTTTTAAGATAGTTTACAGCGTCTGAATGTGTATCGCCGGTATTTTTAGAACCCCAGGTAATCATCGGGTTATCTTTAATGAATCCCCAGCGTGTTTCGTTCATATCAACAGATGCAGAAATCTGGTTGTACCATGTGTCAAGCTTTCCGCCATCCGAATAATATGTCTGGATAAGCTCATAGAAGCCGGCGTTTGAAGAAGTTCCGTTCCAAGCCTTTTTAATAACTTTCTGGAATTCATAGTTATTTGCAAGCTTTGACTGCAAACTGTAATTAGTGTTTGGAGTATGGCTGTCATCAAAAGCCTTGTTCTTAGTATACCAAACCTGTGGATTGTCGGGAATTATCTCAGTAGATGAATTTGCCTCATATTTTGCTTCGCCGAAACCATTTTCACGAGTGTACTGTCCGTAAGCCCAGTCATAGTCCCAAACAGGAGATGCTACAAACTTAGGTGATGCGCCAGTACAATCATACATTACATAGTAACTTGATGATGCAGAATCAAGGTTAGATGAAAGCTCCTGAATGAGATATACCATTGCGAAGGAATCTACATCCATCTTCTGGCTGAGCTGCTCAAGGTCAAGGTTGTCGCTGAATGCGATAGCTTCCATTTCGGCATATTTCTGAGCAATAAACTCAACCTGCTCCTTTGTTGCGAACTCGGGAGATTTAACAACAATGTGCTGACCTGTGGGAGTTACAAACCAAGAAGCCTCAGCTGTGTATCTTGAACTTATCTCAAATTCAAGGAGATAAGTACCTGTGTTGTCAAAAGGAATTGAAGAAGTGTTTCCGTCAGCAGAAACCTGTGCATACTGCATCTGATAATTCTGACCGTTGTAGGAATAAGTGCCTGAAGCTGTTGTTTCGTTTACTTCGCCGACAGCGTCCTCATTGATGTCGTCGAATGCTTCGCCCTTAATAAGCTTTGAGCTGCCGACATCAACTTTTTCCGTAACAAGGTACTGACCCATATACTCGCCGTTGTCATAAATATCGACGAATCTGTATTCGGGTGTGTAAGGAAGACCAAGCGCATTTGCGAGGTCAAATGTAAGAGCGTTTCTCAGCATAGATTCATCGGCGTTGTTTGCAAGGAGACACCAGCTCTTTGCGCCCTTTGACTCAGCGGTATCCATACCGAGGAGATTTGTTTTTGAATCAAGCTTCATATTGAAAGCGTATTTACCAAAGAGCTGCTGGCTTGCTTCCCAAGATGAGTTGCCTCTGCCCTTTACCTGCTCAAGGAGCATTGCGTCGGAGAATGAACCCGAAGCGCTGTTATCCATTGTTACGCAGTCGCCGCCCTTAGCCTTTACATCATCTTTTGTGCCCTGTGCGCGGGTGTCTGTGTACATATCGGCTGTCGGGAGCGGATATTCAGTACCCTTACCGTCTGTTGTGTAAAGGAACATAGCGTCCGTTGAACCCTGCATAACTTTTACATTGCCGTTGTATGCGCCGCTTACCGTGTTATCGCCGATTACAAGATTAACCGCAGCGCTGCGGTTAGGCTGTATTTCCGTGCCTGCAACATTTACTGCGCTGTCAAATCCGTTGTAAACAACCGCGCCGTTTAACGAAGCGTTCTTAGGAAGATAGAATGTATAGGGATTAGTTGCAGCGTGCTTAGCGCCGTAATAATTATTCCACTTTATAAGAGTTGAAACCGAATCAGCAGCTGACGGATTCACATCAATCCACAAGCCGTCGCCTGCAGACGCGATGTATGCCGCCTTGTTGTATTCATAAGAAGCGGTAATTGTTACATTCTGAGCAGGCATTGTAAATGTGTATGTATTGCCGCTGCCGCTTGCGATGATTTCAGAACCGTCGTCTGCTTCAACCGTGATGCCTGTGCATACAAAGAAATCCTTGCTAGGCAGAGCAGTTACGGTTACAGTATCGTCTGCATCGGCAGTATTCTCGGCTTTACCCTCAACCTTTGCCGAAAGTGATACAGTACCGCTTACTGAATTATCTGTAATAGTATACTGTCCGGTTGTTGACTGTGAACTGTCAATCTCATAAGAAAGAGTATGTGTTGCAGGAACATACTTAATAACAACATTACCGGATGAGGACGAGCTGTTAAATCTTACAAGTCCGTTGTTATTGTCAGTCGATGCACCTGCACTTAAAACATCGAGAACCACAGAGGTTGTGCTGTCAGTAAATTCTGCCCCTGTTTTACCGTACCACTCATCAGTGTTACCGTTGCCTGTGTGAATCATAAAGTAATTGGGAACCTGCTGCTGAGTACCGCTGTAATCCAGTGTAACTGTTTCCGAAAGCTCAGCAAGCGTGCTATAGGTATTAAGTGTGTAAATACCGTCGCCGTCAGAATCAGTAAGCTGCATAGTCTGAGAATCTACATCCCATGCATAGCTGTCGCTGTCGGTATATGTGTAAATATACTCTCCCAGAGAATTTTTAATTCTGAAACGGCCGCCGATATAATACGACTTATCGCCCGGAGTAACCGAACCCGACTCAAGCCATACAAGAGGAGTAGGATCTGTATCGCTTGTAGCTTTTATGCATACATTGTATGTATTTGAACCGTCAGGCGTAAAGTAAAACGCCTTGTCGTTACCTTTCTGAGATGAAACGGGGTTCTGAGCAGAAGTGTTTGCAATCGAAACATCTTCCGAATCGAGAGGACGGTACTCGGTGTTATCTGCAAAAATTCTGAACCATGCGTTACCGTTAGCATTGCTGCCAGAACCTGCAGACGTAATTTCAAATTTATATATTCCGTCATCGGTAACCTCTGTTGCCTCGGTTTTTACCTTGCTGTCCCAAGTGTAGCTACCGTTAAAGTTACCGTAGATTGTATATACAGCTGACGAAGTGTCTCCGCCTTCTGAATACGGCATCCATCTTTCAGAAGCAGCATCATAAATCTGGGGAGTTGTTGCCCAGCCGCTGGGAAGCGTTATATTTTCTGATTGACTTCCGCCGTTGCTCGAAAAAATACATTTCTGAGCGTCATTGGGAATATCAAGATAGTAGACATCATCACTCAAGTGTGTCATCCTGACACCCGGCCATGTTGAAGAGCTGCCGCCGTCAATCCAATAGTGCATATAAGGATCAGCCCAAGGATTACTTGCGTTATTTCTCAAATAAACTCTTGCATCCTCAGCTGCGTTTACATTTACTACGCCGACAAGAGTCATTGAAAGAATCATAACAAGCGCTATGATTACCGACAATGACTTTTTGCCGACGCGCAAAATACTTGTTTTCATAGATTATTACCTCCATAACCTTTAATACTGAAACATTAAAACATTGAACAGATCGTATAAATTTTACCTTTTACTGTCTGACCCACAGTGGAAAATCCGGGAAAAATACACACGACCTCAATCATTTCAGTTTATTATAACATTTTACTTAAAATAATTCAATACTTTTTAATTTCTTTTATTGTATTTGTTTAATTGATTGTATAATTTATAAAGATTATGTAAAATAAGGCATCATTATATCAATAATTTAACGGAAAATTTATATTTTTCCATATGATATATTGCTTATTATTCAATATATAGTATATTTTTATGCGTTTTATAGGTTTATATTAATTTATGCATACTACATAAAATTTTGAATAAATTTATATGCAAATTAAATTTCAGTTGTATATTTTTTATAAATAAAAAAGCATGGTATGTGAAATACTCACAAACCATGCCGCAAAAACAGTTATTTTTGTTTTCCGAAACGCAAAATCTGTTTTGTCGGAAATGAAAACACGGACAACGAACATATGAATGTAATCATTACCGCTATTAATATGTAAATTAATGTTGCCAATGTATCGCCTGTGAACAGGGCAATCCTGTCGTACACATCAAAATGCTCCATGACAAACAGAAACGCTTTGTGCCAAAAATATATTTGCAAAGTCTTTGTGCCGACTTTTGAAATAAATCCGAGGTTTTTGTTAGGGACAAGGCAAATGAGCGAAAATCCAAATACCGCTGATACAACATAGGAAACCGCCCTTACAGCAAAGCCCAAATCGCTGTACTGTTCAAGATAGCTGTAATCGTTTCTGCCCGTAAACATTGAACGGAAAACATCGTAAGCTAAGGGACTTACCAAAAAGATGATAAAAACAACTATTGCAACAAATGCCGCTGAAATTTTAATCCATTTTGCAGATATTAATTTTAATATTTGCTCGGGTTTAAGCATATAACCTACGAGAAAGAACGGGAAAAATACAACTATTCTCATAAGGACAAGCTCGTCGCCGAGATTTTTATCAAACCCCGACATACAGCCGACGGCTAAAGAAATGAGCAAAATCACTTTTGTGTCGTATTCCCTGAAAAACCATGCAAGTGAAATGAACACCGCCATCGCCCACATAAACCACGCAAAAGAATCATACATATCAAGAACGGAATACCTGAAATCTTCCCTGCAAACTATTGCGAGAAGAGCCATAATTATTCTCAGCGCAATTCCAATTAATATGTATGCAACAACCTTTTGTTTGGGAAATTTAGTTTCCTTTGTCATCGGTTTCATAAAAAGTCCGCTTATAAATATGAAAAGCGGCATATGAACTGAATAAATTATAAGAAAAAGACTTTTTTCAAGGTGATTGCCGTCCTGACGCGATATAAAATCTATTGCGTGTCCGATTACAACAAGTATGATAGCAAGAAGCTTTATGTTGTCGAAGAGAAATATCCTCTCTTTTGAAATAGGTTTTTCAGACATCATTTATTATTTATCATTCCTTTTCAAAATAAATTTGATAGTCGTCATAATTTAAGCTTATCCCGTCGGCGTTGCCGTCGGTTCTGTGTATTTTGAAAACGGTATTTGTTCCGTTATCAAAATATGCCTCTATCTCGTCGTCGGATTTTACTTTAAAGGTTCCCGTATGAGTTCCGTCCGAGTCCTCTCCCGGGGTAAGCCACAACGAGAATTTCCCGTCGGAGAAGAATGTAAGCGCACCTTGGTAATTGGAGTATTGAGTATTGTAAATTTCTGTAAGCTCAACCTCATCACCGCTTGCATCGTTAGCATATGACGGCACCCATCTGCCGTCTGACAGCTCGTTCGTGCGCGCTGAGTCATTTATTCGGTAGATTATATAGATCACAGCCGCAGCCGCAGCCATAATGATTACCAAACCGGTAACAAGGCGCTTGACTGTTCTGTTTCTTTTTGAAACTTTATTATTATTTGTATTCGATTTGTTATTTAACTTTTTGTTTTTCTTTGATTTTTTTGCCATAATATCTCCGAATGTTCAGGTTGATTTTCTACATATTAAAATATACATCGTAACCGCCGTAATTAATTACAAGCTCCGTAGGGGTATCGCCGTCCCAGCCAAGGGCTTTAATCTGCATATTTTTATCGTTTGAATATGTTGCCGAGATTTCCGTACCCTCAACCGCATATTCACCGTAATTTGACGAGGCTGAAATGACCGAATCGGTAAATGTTCCGTCGCTGTTAAATGTCAAAACTCCGTTTGAAAACGATGAGCCGAATACCTCTCTCAGCGAACATTCCGAATCAGTAATAGTATCAACAGCTTTGTACGGAACATATGTTGCGTTAAAATAACTTATCTCTCCGCTTCCCTTTGTGGGGACAACTACCTGATTATGCTCCGAAATTGTCTCCTCCGCACTTTGAGAATCACCGCTGTCATTATTGTCCTGAGTTTCAGACTGCGGCTGAGACGACGCATCAGAATATACGGCGTCAGTCTGATAAGTCAGAGTTGTTTCAGACGTCAAGGTTGAAGCGTCGTTAGGCTTTTCGCTATTTTCGTTTGTGCCGTTCATTGAAAAATAAATATAAACTCCGACAGCGGCTGCAATCAGAACAACAATAACTATAATTATTGCTGCTATCGGCTTTTTGGAGGTTTTTTTACTGTATCTGTAATCCATATTTATTCTCCTTTGTCATCTTTTGAGCTGTTTTTCATTTTCAAAAGAACGCCTCGTTTTATCATCTTTCCGTTATAAAATATATATTCGTCGGCGTCGCCGAACTCGTCAATATCTATTTCGGTAAAATCATCAGCCAAACTGTCGGCATTTATATTTTTGCCTTGCAATGTATTGGCGGCTTCATTTATCTTTCCGTTAATTTCCGACGACCTTTTATCCTTGCAGGAAATCATATTATACATCGGCATATAGACTGATGAATTTATGATAAACGACATCACAGACGGCACGATAAGCAGAGAAAGCGACGCCGTTACGATAACAATCAAAACAGGATAATAACAGCACATCAGCACGGTTGCACACAAAAGAAAAAGAACAAATATCCCGAATGTAGCCGCAAGGTTGTGCTTCAGCTCACCGAAAGACATAAGCGCGCTGTTTTTATAAATATTTTTCATTGATATATCAAACGTCACCGTCATGGGAGGAACATAGTAAAATACAAAAAGAAAAAAGACGCAGATTATTATGCTTACAACAAGAAGCATATAAAAAACACCGTTCTCCTCGCCGAGCTTAGTGTAAAGACTTATTGAAAAGTAGCTGAATACAACAGCCGCATACATTATAATGCCGTGAACTAAAAAGCAAAGAAAATTCTCTTTTAATCCCGCAAAAAAATTAGACCGTACATCAATGGCTTTATCGTCACGGACCATATGAGATGTAACCTGTACGACCCCCGCGTAAAAAGGGAAAACGGGAATGATCGTGAGAAAAAGTATAAAATAGCTGTTAATTGAAAAAGCGGTATTAATAAAATAAAACAGCCCGAAAAAAACTGCCGTCGGCACGGCAAAAAACAGATTTGTCAGCAGAAGTTTCGGAAAATTACGAAACAGCCTTGAAAAAAAGTCCGTCAATGCAAAAGCGCTGTTATTTGACGACATCAAATACCTCCGTTTAATTAGTTAAAATTCAAAAACTCCCGCAAGAAGAGTCCAAAGCGCCGCGTCGGTAAGCGCCGCCAGAAAAGTTACAATAAGTGAAGCGGTAAAACGAGACGCAAAAGCAAGTGTTCTTTCCCTCATGGAAACGGATTGAGGGTACTTGCCGAAAACCGTGGAAATCATATCCTTTGAAAACACAAAAGCGTTTGAACAGAACCTTATCAGCGCCGCACAAAACAAAAATGTTCCCGGTAAAAGTATAAGCAGGTAAAATCCTATTCCCGCAAACTGATGGACATAAAACAGATACCCTGCCGTGATTCCCGTTCCAAATCCCTTGAACATCAATAAAAACGGCATAATAAAGGCGCCCCACGGCGAAAGTCCCAGCAGAAACGCCGAAAACAAAAAAATAAAATCTGACGCAAAGCAAGCGCAGAAAGTACCCGCAGGGTTCTGTGCAAGCCTTGCGTCGAGGTTAGTTGTAAATAAAAAATCGAGCGATGCAATAAATCCGGAATCCGATGACTGTGCGTAAACCGAACCGGAGGCAAGGCCGAACAGCAGCACGGACGAAAAAAGCACAGTTATCCCGTAGCGCTTCAGAAAATAACGAACATCGGAAAATGTTATGCGCTTAAAGCTTTTTTTGCCTGCCCTCGACTTTTTAAGTGAAAATACTAAGGTTTTCATAATCAAATACATTCCTTTCTCATAAAACGGCAAAATCCAAACAAGGTTGTCCGTTAAATCATTATGCGAAATGTATTTGCAATATGAATATTATTTTCCGAGTTCCTCGGCGCGTTTTGTACAGGCCTCCATGGCATCCTGAACAGCGTTATAAAATCCGTGCTTTTCAAGACGTTCAAGAGCTGCAATAGTGGTGCCGCCCTTTGAGCTTACTTTTTTTATAAGTTCATCGGCGCTGTCACCGCTTTGCATAAGCATTGCCGCCGCACCCTCAAAAGAGGCGCAGACAAGGTTGAGCGCTTTGTCATAGGCTATACCCTTGCTTTCGGCGTAATCAGCCATCGCCTTAGCAAAAAGGTAAATGTATGCCGGACTGCTTCCGTTTACGGAAATAATCTCGTTCATATGTTCTTCTTCGATATACTCGCAGACTCCGCTCTTGCTGAACATATCAAAAATAATGCGGTTGTCCTCATCGGAAAGATTTTTAGACGGACAAAGCGCCGTAGCTCCCTTTTTTAGCAAAAGAGGCGTATTGGGCATTACCCTCATCACGGGACATTGACAGCAGAGCGCCTTTTGAACATATGAAATTGAAATGCCTGCCGCGATAGAAACAAAAGTTTTACTTTCATTTACACAGGGCTTGATTTCCTCAAGCACCTCGGCGTAATTCTGAGGTTTTACAGCGAGAACAACTATATCGCTGTTTATAACCGTGTCACAGCCGGAGGTACAAACATTTACACCGAGCTGAGCCGCAGCATCTCTTTTTTGGCTGTCCGTATCAAAAACATTTATCTGCGCGGCATTATCGGAGCTTTGGGAAATAAGGCCGCTTATTATCGCAGTTGCCATATTTCCCGCACCTATAAAACCTATTTTTTTCATTAAAATACCCTCTTACAAACTTAATTTATTCTCATACCGTCAAATTCCGAACGACGGATAGACCTGACATCTGAATTCAAAGCCTTTTTTATTATACTGTCCGTCACGGATATAGTCGCCGTAGAAGAACACCTCGGCCTCGTCGATTCTTCTGTAAAGAAGTCCCCAATAACATGAGCCTGCCGCATGGTGATACTGCAAATAATATTTGAGATAATCGTCCATATCGACATTATCCAAATCTCTTGACGCTCCCGAAAGCGACGCATAAGACTTATAAATATAGCCTACCGTACCGTTTGAAAGCTTTATCTTATACCAGCTTGAATTATACACATTGCCGTCAACAAAAGTAAACTTTGTATTTTTGTCCATACATGTAATAACAGAGTAATTTGTACCGGCGTTGCTTCTGAGGTTGACATCGCTTGCGTTTACATATCCGCTTGCGCCCGCCTTTATCTGAGTGCTTCCCGATGAAGTGTTGAGCAATACCGACTGCAAATCCGAATCGTTATATATTGCGCTTGCTCCGACATTGTATGTAAAGCAAACAAGCGCGTCAAACTGCTGCTGGTTAAATTTTATACCGTTATCAAGCAAATATTTATTTGTTCTTGTGGTATAACCGCCCGAATTGACGGTCTGGCACAAATACGCATACGCCTCGGTTTTTGTGAGGTTGTTATAAAACTGCTCGTTTGTAAGAACCACCTTGCCGTATCCGAGCGTTGGATCTGTCGTAATGCTGTCCGCCGTTACGCTGCTCAAAAAGCCTTCGTAATCGGCAATAAGATTAATTACCTCGTCGCTTGCTCTTCTTTCGGCGCAGACGGTGGTTGTTTTATCAGTTGACGAAGTAACAAAAACCGTGCCCTCGCCGTTGACGGGCGTTGTGAGGTATTCGGTAGAATCCTTATACTTTGCGTACGCCTTTACCGTCCACTCTCCCGAAGACGTGAGCTTCTTTGACGCCGACCATATATAGTTGTTTCCGTCTTTTACCTTTTTGTCGGCGTAAACGGTGTACGATGTGCTGCCGTTTGATACGACAAATCTCAAATCTACCCTGTCGGTATCCGTAATCGCCTTAAAAGTGACGGTCGAATTTTTCGGGGCTGAGTTCGGGCTTGCGTATACAAACCTTACATTATCTCTGCCGATTACATTGATAAGACAGGTTGCGGCTCCGCTCGACGTGTAAGCCGTTATTGTTACATAGCCATTAGATTTTGTATCTACTATTCCGTTATCCACTGTGGCAATCTTTTCATTAGAGGATTTCCAGTTTACCGAGCCCGTATTGGAACGCAGAAGCACCGACTTACCTCTTCTCATATTACTGATTGACGTCGAGGAAATATGTACGGAGGTTCCGTTTTTAACGGTAATTTTACAGGTTGCAGAAGCAGAACCCGAAACCGCCTTAATATTCGCGCTGCCGCTTGCCTTGGCCGTTATAACGCCGTTTGAGTCAACCGTTGCTACCGATGTATTTGAACTGCTCCACTTAACCGAGCCTGAAGCCGTTGCGGTAACGGCATACTTATTCCCTACATAAATCGTCTCGCTCGTATCCGAAAGTTTTACCGAAGCAGACGAAGAACTGCTGTTATTATTATTTTTATCGTCATCGTCTTTGTCGTTCGATGAAGACGAAGAATTTTTGGTAGCGTACTGGCTTGAAATATAGCCTTTTTTTCCGTCGGAAAGCTTGATGTTATACCAGATTGAGTTATAAAGCTTTGTGCTGATAAATGTAAACTGAGTATTTTTTCTCATACAGGTAACTACCGAATAATCAGTACCAGCCCCGCTTCTCAGGTTTACGTAATCTGCATTCACATATCCAGTCGTCGTGCTCGAAGAACCAGATCCTGACGAACCGGAAGAAGACGAAGAAATTGTTGCGTACATCTTTGAGACATATCCTTTTCTTCCGTCGGTAAGCTGAATATTATACCAGTTTGAGTTGTAAACCTTTGTGCTTAGAAGCTTGAACGCGGTGTTTTTTCTCATACAGGTGATTACCGAATAATTTGTACCTGCACCGCTCCTTAAATTGACATAATCTGAGTTTATATATCCCGATGAAGTGTCAGATGAACCCGACGAACCGGAAGAACCAGAAGATGTCGAGGAAACAGTCGCATATGTTTTGTAAATGTACCCCTTTTTGCCGTCGGAAAGCTGAACATTGTACCAGCTTGAATTATAAAGCTTCGTGCTTAAAAACGTGAGCTTTGTATTTTTTCTCATACAGGTGACAACCGAATAGCCTGTTCCCGCTCCGCTTCTTAAGTTTACATAATCAGCGTTAACATAACCGCTCGCCTTTTCAGACGACGAGGACGAAGACGCTGACGAAACACCTGCGTAATCTTTGTAAATATATCCTGTTTTTGAATTTGAGCTGAGCTTGATTTTATACCAGCTTGAATTGTACAGACTGCCGCTGACATATGTAAACTTCGTGTTTTCTCTCATACAGGTTATTATAGAATAGCCTGTTCCGGCTCCGCTTCTTAAGTTTACATAATCACCCTTTACATAGCCGCTTGCACCCGTGGACGGAGAAGCATAGCTTGCTTTAAGAAGATTTGTGCCTACGGTGGCGACAAAATCGCTCTTTATGGTCTGAAAATTTTGAGATACCGCCTGCTGTTCATCATTATCGGACAGCACGGAGGATTCTGACGCAGCTTCGGCGGAAACTGCCGCTGTCACACCGAAAAAAGCCGAAACGGCTATTACTGCGGCAAGCGCGCCGCACATTAGTCTGAACCGAACTTTCTGCTTCATATAATCACCCTAATTCCCGAAAAACTTCTTAAATATACCAAAAATGCGCCGAAAACCGAGCATTTATTAAATTATAACATAATTTTTCTTTTTTCGCAATAAGAAATATCAACTTTTTCTGAATATTTTGTTCCTGATTTTAACAATATATTGATTTACAAGAATTGTTACTGCGTAGTCATACAAGGCAAAAAACACATTGCCCGCAGCTAACAGGAGAACGGGAATATAAACCCCGAAAATCTCGAACTCCTCATACGGAACCGAAAGAAGTAAAACAGCGATATAGAATGAGGCGATTGCCGCCGCATTGAATACCGCAAACTTTAAAATATACTGTAAAACCCTGTTTTTTATATTCCTTTCAAAAACTCCCTTTAAAATCGGGTAATATCCGAACAATGCAATAAAATAAAGAACTGCCTCCTTGTCCGCACATACAAAAACACAAATCAGCGATACGGCCGCATACACTGCCAAAGCCCACTTCCACCTGTACTCAATTACAACCGATGTGATTATTATTCCCGCAAAGCAAGGAAGAGTATAGCTTCCTATGGGCACAACAGAAGCTATAATCATCAAAACGACGGAAATCGCAGCAATGACCGAACAAAAAGCGATTTTAAACGACTGAGAACCGAACTGTCTCTTCATATCAGCAACCCGCCCCGCAGCAATCGCACATACAATCGGCGCACATCATTGCCGCACAAACATCGCAGCATGAGCAGCCCATACCACCGTTTGGATTGTTCGGCTGATTATATCCGCCGTAGTTGTAGGCGCGCTGACTTTGCATATTGTTTAAAGCCGCACGGTACTCGCCGTTGTTTGGATCCATATTGCACGCCGTTGTAAAATTATTAAACGCCTGCTCATTAAATCCGCGTCTGTACGCACACATTCCTTTCAGATAGTACCACTCAGCCGTGCGATTACCCATAGGCGTTGAATCAAGCACCTGTTCAGCCTGATTTATCATATTGCGCTGAATATAAATTCTTACGCTGTAAAACTGCGAACTTGACGCACCGTAATACGACGACGAACCCGATGATCTTTGAGAGTCGGTACCTTTGCCCTTCTGCCTCATCTGGTTTATCGCGTCATAAGCCTCGTTTATTTCCTTCATTTTCTGTTCGGCAATATCCGCAAGCGGACTGTCGTTGTAGTTATCGGGGTGATATTTTTTCGCAAGCTTTCTGTACGCCGCTTTTATCTCTTCGTCTGTGGCAGTTTCGGACACCCCGAGAACCTCATATGGATTATTCATTGTTTCCTCCGTTAAATCTGTCAGTAATTTTATTTTGAACCGTTGGAAGCCCTAAAAGAAGCAAATTGTCGAAAATCCCCCTGAAATCTTTAAAATCAGTCAGGCCGTAAGCGTCATATGCCCGTGCAAGACATTGATTAAGCGACGACTCAAGACGGTTTATATCTTCTTTTTTTGACAAAGAAACATAGGGGTTAAAACGGCCTCTTTTTTTGTCCTTTTCATAATCATCCGCGGCGTCAAGCAAATATATCCATCTTCCGAGCTGGTATCCGAATTCACTCAGCACACGCTTTTGAGCTTCGTCTGATACTTCACTTGAAAAAAGACTTGAAAGCATCTGAGCGGTAGGATGAGCGGCTTGGTCGAGCGAACAGTCGTTGAGCATTTCGGCATTTGTCTGTTTTTCGGTCATATCACGGAGATAATCGTCTGTTTCGGGATATTTTTTGGCGGCTTTCTTTCTCCAATGTGAAAAAAAAGGCAAAACCGCGCGGATCATAAGCTTCTTAAAAAAGCCTTCGTCGTTTAAGTCGTCTTCAAGCTTATAGTATGCGGAAATTACGGAAAACGCTGAGGCCTTTGAATAAGCATCGCCTGTACACAAAGCGTATTTGCACTTTTTGAGCGGGTTAAAAGCGCACCTTCCGCTTTCAAATCCGCTGCAGCTTTTTGACAGCGCCATTAAAAGCATCGCATAAAATGTGCAGTCATAACTGAGGATGAGTCTTGCAAGGTGAGAGTAATCCCTGCCCATTTGTCTGCAAAGCCCGCAGTAAACGGATTTATATGCCTCGTATTCACGCACAAGCAGTTCACTTTTTTGAATTTGTAAATAACCAAACACAGTCTTTCTCCAAAACAATAAACTTACAGTTTATTCTACTACAAAACATAATAAATTGCAATAAAAATATTAACTTGAAAAAATTGCCATTGTAGATTATAATGTAAACAGATTTATGTTTAACTTACGGCTTTATGCGCTTTGCAAAGAGGGATTTAATTTATGAATGTTTACGACTTTGACAAGACGATTTACGACGGTGATTCGACTTTTGATTTTTATATGTTCTGTTTAAGAAAACATGCGGATATTATTTTACTTGTGCCGTCGCTTATATTCGCTTTTGCTAAATTTTATATTTTTAAAAAAGGCACAAAAACCGAGTTTAAACAAACAATGTACAGATTTCTTACAAAATGCGACGCTCACAAGGAAGCGAGGCTGTTTTGGAAGAAAAACGTTGATAAAATAAAAATATTCTATCTCGGTCAGCATGAGGACGACGATGTTATCGTATCGGCTTCTCCGGAATTTTTGCTCAAACCCGTTTGCGATGCTTTAAACATCCGCTATCTTATTTCATCAAAGGTTGACCCGTCAAGCGGAGAATATGACGGCATTAACTGTCACGGAGAAGAAAAGGTAAGACGGTTTTATGAAATATTCGGCGAAAATACCGTTATTGACGAATTTTATTCCGACAGCAAAAGCGATACTCCTCTTGCAAAGTTAGCCCGCTCGGCTTTTACCGTTAATAAAAATGATATTACAAAATGGAATTTCAACTGATTGTTGCGGAGATATTCGGAGGTTTAGAGTATATTTAAGCCCATACTGCAAACCGCAACCACGTCGCACAAGAGGTGAACAAAAGGTATGAGCGAATACCCTGAGGAATACGAAAGCAAAAAATATCTTGATAATTTTTCTGAAGACGCACAGGACAGCTCTTTGAGGAGAAGGCGCAGTAATACAAATGCTTCAAAAAACAAATCCCGCAGGAAAAGAAAGGGACTTAAATGGAAGCTCATTGCGCTTTTTCACAGCAAATTGTTTGCGGGCGCTGTGATACTGGTTGTGTGCATCTGCGTGATTTCGGCTTGTGTTTCTTCATGCAGCAAATCTAAAGGAACCGGGCACGACGCCGAAAACACGAATCCGACAACGGCTGACGTTAAAAAAACAAATTCGTATAAAATTGACGGTGTGCCGGTAATCGCCCAAAGCGATTTGCTCGCCGCCTGTGAAACATACGCCTGCACTATGCTTTTGCAGTATTACGGATTTGATATTGACGAACACGAATTTGTTGACAACTACCTTATTACAAAACCCGTATATTACGGGGCGGACGGAAATATGTACGGCCCGGATATGAACTCGGCGTATGCGGGAGATGTGTACACGGGCTACGGCATCAACGCAAAGGGAATGGCTAAATGTATGAATAATTACCTGAGTACTGCCGATTCAAACCTCACCGCTTCTCCCCTTCTTAATGTTGAGCTTGACGAACTCTGCAAAAAATACATTATGAACGACACACCGGTAATGGTTTGGGCAACTACATATATGGACGAACCGTATGTATTTGCAAACTGGATTGTCGATTATGTAGACGACCAAACCGATACAAAAATCGGAGACACGGTAAGCTGGCAAATGCATGAGCATTGTCTGGTGCTTATCGGATTTGATGAGGAAAATTACTACTTCTGCGACTCCGTGTCGGGAAAGGTCTCGGAATATGACAAAAGTCTGTGTGAAAAGCGTTACGAGCAAATAGGCAAACAGGCGATTGTACTCACGCAGTCAGACGGCGAAAAAAACACTGGTTCCGATCACACCTGAAATCTTATGCGTACGCAAGCGTAAAGTAAATGAAATCGGATAAAATTAATTTTCATCGGCTTTAATAATTAAACTCACGGAATAAACGCTCAGATTTTGCTAATACTCTATAAAAAGGAGTGAAGCAATATGATAAACGACGACACAATAAAACTTTTGCGTGAATGTGATTCGGGAATAAAAATGGGCGTTTCGTCTATTGACGAGGTTGAAAACTACGTAAAAGACAAGAATTTTTTAAGACTGCTTGATGTGTGCAAGGACGAACACAACGAGCTGAAAAAAGAGGTTCTGACGCTTCTTGAAAAGTACGGCGACGACGGCAAGGATCCAAACCCGATGGCAAAGGGAATGTCGTGGATAAAAACAAATGTTATGCTTGTCATAAATGAATCCGACGAAACAATAGCCGATTTGATGACCGACGGGTGCAATATGGGCGTAAAATCGCTCAACAAGTATCTTAACAAGTACAAGGCGGCGGACGAAGTCTCAAAGGACATAACAAAAAGGCTTATTAATCTTGAGGAAAAGCTCGCCGTGGACATCAGAGATTTTTTATAACAAAACATAAAGCAACCGTGTTGCCGATAACAACGGCAGCGGCTGCTTTTATTTTACATTTTATGTTTTAATTTTTATAATCAATTCAGAGCGTAAATACCTAAGTTGAGATAACCCGCAAAAACGACCCACACAAAATACGGCACCATAAGCCATGCGGCAGGCTTTGAGATTTGATAAAATAAATATATTGTCGCCGCAATAAGCGCCAAAAGAATTAAGAGCCAGACAAACGAAAACAGATACATTTCAAATTTAAAGAAAAATATCGGCCACATAAAATTAAAAAACAGCTGCAATCCGTAGGCAAACAGCGCCGTTTTGCTGTACTTTGACGAGGTTAAAATTATATAAGACGCAATCCCCATAAGCACATACAGCACAGTCCAGACTACGGGAAAAAGCCAGCCCGTAGGAGAAAGCGGCGGCTTGTTTAAAGCCTCAAACGACTCCCTTCCTCCTCCGCTTACAAGCGCGGACAGTCCACCGACCAAAAGAGGAATAGCAATGCACAGCGCAAGCTTTTTAAATTGAATTTTCATAATATTCACCCCTAAAAAATTTTATGCAGCAAAATCGTGATTTATTCTGCTTTAATTAAATCATTATTTAATATTTCTTTCATTTTTCTTTAAAATATATCAAAATAAAACATATATTTGATAAAATGAAAAAAATCAAAGAAAGCTGTGTTTTTTATGACGAATAAGAATTTGATTGACCTTGAGGCCATGAGCACCGAACAGATTGATAAAATAGTAAAAAAGGCTAAAAAAATTATGCAAAGCCCCGCCGACTACCGACACGCCTGTGACGGCAAAATACTCGCGACTCTTTTTTATGAGCCGAGCACAAGAACCCAGATGTCGTTTCAGACCGCCATGCTTAAACTCGGCGGAAGAACAATAGGATTTGACAATCCGATGAATTCGTCTGTGTCAAAGGGCGAAAGCCTAAAAGATACTATTAAAATTGTAAGCGGTTATGCAGATATTATAGCAATAAGACACCCTGTTGAAGGCTCGGCTATGGCGGCGTCTCTGTATGCCGATGTTCCGCTTATCAACTGCGGCGACGGCGGTCACCTGCACCCAACTCAAACGCTTACCGACATAGTTACTCTTAGCTGTGAAAAAGGCAGACTTGACAACCTGAAAATCGGCGTTTGCGGTGATCTATTAAACGGGAGAACTGTTCATTCGCTCATAAAAACACTTGCTAAATACGAAAACAACTCATTCGTTCTTATTTCTACAAAAGAATTATCAATCCCCCTTTATATTATTGATATACTTGAGAAAAACGGATGTAAATATGAATTTTCAAACAACCTCTCAGACGCGGTATGCGACCTAGATGTTTTGTATATGACGAGAATACAGCGTGAAAGATTCAAAAGTGAGGAAGAATATCAGTCTCAGAAAAATGTTTTTGTGCTCGACCGAAAAAAACTGGATAGAGCACGGGATGATATGATTATTCTTCACCCCCTGCCCAGAGTAAACGAAATTACAGTCGATATTGACGATGACCCCAGAGCCTTGTATTTTAAGCAGGCTCAGTACGGAATGTTCGGAAGAATGGCGCTTATCCTTTTACTGCTTCAGGATGAAGAGTTTATAATAAAAGCAAGAAAAACCGATATTTCACAGCAAAAATGCAACAATCCTAAGTGCATCACCCGTTGTGAGGAATATCTGCCGCACTTAAGCTATGAAAAGCTGAATATGATAATGTGCGATTACTGCGACAAGAGAATTGACTGAGGAAGAATCTATGAACACTAAAAAAACCGGAAAATCCAATATTTTCAGCAAGGAAAAATCCGCTGCCGGAACGGCGATTATCGCTTCTCTTTCCTATCTTGTTTTAGGACTGTTTATGATGTTGTTTTCGTCCTCTATAAGCACGGCACTTTGCGTTGCTCTCGGAATTGTGCTTACCGTGTACGGACTTTTTAATATTATTTCGTTTTTTATCAATAAAGAAATGAATTTGTATACGGAGCTTGTTGTGGGAATTATCGCAACCGCTTTCGGCATATTTGCTCTTTTTACTCCTGATATAATTATTGATATAATATATATCACACTCGGTATAATCATAATCATTGACAGTCTTATGGATATAAAACATTCATTTCAGCTAAAGGCGTTCGGTATGAAAAAGTGGTGGATATGCACGGCTCTTTCGCTGCTGGTGATAATACTCGGCTGTTTTACAATTTTCTTTCCCGACTTTTTTAAAGGCTTTCTGATTTTTCTTCTCGGCGCCGTTTTGGTATATGAGGGGGTTTCGGGACTTGTAATCGTATGGCTGTTCGGCCGTTACGCAAAGAAAATGACCTCCGAAAATATGATTGACACAAGCGCTCGCGATGTAGAATAAGTCATTTATGTAAAATCACTCTGAACTTCGGAGTGATTTTATTTTTATTTTTTATATAAATTTACCGTCATTGATTAAAATTTCTATTGACTATTTCTTCCTGTTTTTTTATACTTATACTGAAAGGAGTTTTCAGCGTGAAAAATTTATTTAAAAAATCGCTTTCTGTTGCTTTAGCGGCTGTAATGACGCTTTCGGCGGTTACATTCTCCGTAACGGCTGCAGAAAGCAGTACAAGCGGTGTGAGTGCGTCGGAAAATTCAAATCCGTACGGACTTACGGAAAAAATCAGCGACGGGGCTATTCTTCATGCATGGTGCTGGAGCTTTGACACAATCAAGGAAAATCTTCCGAGAATAGCGGAGGCAGGCTTTACCTCGGTACAGACGTCGCCGATTAACGAGTGCAAGGTCGGCGATAACGGCGGTATGGAGCTTATGGGCAACGGCAAGTGGTACTATCACTACCAGCCTACTCTTTATACGATAGGAAACTATCAGCTCGGAACTTTAAGCGAATTTGAGGCCCTCTGCGATGAAGCCGACAAGTACGGTATCCACATTATTGTTGATGTTGTGGCAAACCATACTTCGGGAGATACAAACGCCGTATCGTCCGAAATTAAAAACATTGCAGGCGGAGCTTATCACAAATATATGGGCATATCCGACTACAACAACCGTTATCAATGCACACAGGGCGAGCTTTTGGGACTTAAAGATTTGAACACACAAAATGTAAATGTTCAGAAAATGATTTTAAATTACCTTAAAAGCTGCGTTGAAGCAGGTGCGAGCGGATTCAGGTATGACGCCGCAAAGCACATTGAGCTTCCCGACGAAGAACCCGAAAACGGCGTTGATTTTGCAAGCGATTTTTGGCCCGTGATTCTAAATAACGGCTCTGAGTTCCAGTACGGCGAAGTATTACAGGACAAAGGAAGCCGTACAGCGGCTTATGCTGAGTATATGAGCGTTACCGCCTCATCATACGGTTATATTTTAAGAGATGCGATACAGGCTGACGACCTTAACGCGGAAAATCTTGAGGACTACGAATCAGACGGCGCTCCGGCTAATAAGCTTGTTACATGGGTTGAGTCGCACGACAACTACACGGGAGACGGAACGTGGTCACAGCTTGATAACAGTGAAATCAGACAGGCTTGGGCAGTAATTTCCGCAAGAGGCGAAACCACTCCCCTGTTTTTCAGCCGTCCCGACGGAAGCAGCACGACTAACCAGTGGGGCAAAAACCGCATAGGCGAAGCGGGCGACGACAACTTCTGTCATCCCGAAGTGGCTGCGGTAAACCAGTTCAGAAACGCTATGGTCGGTCTTCCCGACAAGCTTTCAAACCCGACGGGCGATGACAGCGTGCTTATGATAGAGAGAGGCTCGGCGGGAGCCGTTGTTATAAACGCAACCGACAGCGACATAAAGTTAAATTGTGCGACAGAGGTAGCAGACGGCACTTATACCGATCAGGCCTACGGGGGAATCTTCACAGTATCAAACGGCAAGTTAAGCGGTGCGGTAAGAGCAAATACCGTTTCCGTAATTTATAACAGCACTCTTGTTAAACAGCCGTCTGTTTATCTCGACAGAGAAAGCGGAGATTTCAGAGGAACAATCACTCTTACATTAACAGCTGCAAATACAACTGAGGCTACATATAAAATCGGCGGCGGCGCAGCCGTACCCTTTGTTACGGGCGATACTATAACAATCGGCTCAGATATGGCTGATAATCAAAGCGTTGACATCGTTTTGACAGGTAAGAACAGCGAGGGCGATACTGTCACAAAGACATATACCTTCAAAAAGCTGCCCGCTCATTATATCGAAGGCGAAACTACGATTTATTTTGACAACAGCGAGTACGGCTGGGATACCGTAAACATTTACGCCTATTACCACGACGGAAACAACAGACTCGTCAATAACGGAAACTGGCCGGGCGAGAAAATGACCGACCTCGGCGACGGAATTTACGGATATGAGATTGACCCGAGCTGGGATTTTTCAAACGCTTATGTTATATTTAACAACGGCGACGGAACTCAGTTCCCGACCGAGACGGGATACGAAATAAAAATCGGAGACAGCAAGATATTTAACGGAAGCGGTCTTGACGATTACAACCCGCCGACATCTTCAAGACTCAAGGGAGATGTTGACAACAACGGCACGGTAAATATCGCCGACGCAACCTGTATCCAAAAATATCTTGTAGGACTTAATGATTCTGACGGCAAGCCCTTTATTGACATAAACAATCCTGACGATATGTTCGCAAGCGATATGGACGGAAACGGCAGTATCAGCATAGCAGACGCAACAGCAATTCAAAAAATGCTGACAGGCATATAATTGATGATTGTGTCATACCGGAAGAACGTTATTTTATCACATCGGTTTAAAAATCTGTTTAACAGGTAATAATAAAAGAATAAGCAGCCTGCTTTTTACAAAAGCGGGCTGCTCTTATTTTATAGTCTAAAACAAAAATCAACGAATTTAAGACGGAAAATATAAGTTTTAGATTTTATTGATTATGCTTTTACAATATTATAACTTAATACATTCTCCGAGATGGACGGAATAAATTATACACTCGCAAACGGGAATCCCCGTTGTCTGCTCCATTGAGAGTTTGTATATTTCAAGCTGTTTTTCATAGTTTGACACAAGTTTTGACACATCGTTTACCCTGTCGGTTTTGTAGTCAACGACCACGAGTTTTCCGTCTTCCTCAAACGCCAGATCAACCGCTCCCTGCACGATAATATCCGCTCTGTCACTCTGCTCGGATATACCGTCGAAAAGCTGTGAGGGTTTAAGCCTTGCGGCAAAACGTTCCTCTCTCATCACATGAGGGGAATTAATAACACGGTCAAAAAGCTCTGACTTTAAAAAGCGTGTGATTTTCTCACGGTCAATAAGAGAGGCTTGATTTTCCGTCAAAACTCCGAGAAAAGCAAGACGCTCGATTTCACCTGATATATCTGTTCTTGCGTTTTTAAAATCGCAGTACTGCAAAAATCTGTGGTGCGCCGTTCCTCTCTCAACGCCGGTGTTGTCCTTGTCGGCAATAAAACGAGGCTTTCTCAGCACCCTTTCAAATTCTCCGCCGGATGGGTGGGAAATTTCAGACGCCGTTACCTTTTGCGGCAGACTGATAAGGTCGGCATTTTTATATTGAAACGCAAGGTTTTCCTTTAAAAGCTGTGAATAATCAAAATTCTCACCGCTTGAGCTGACCTCTTCGGAGGCAAACGAAGATAAATCATCATCAAACGAGTAAATTTCTGAAAGATTATCGGCGGAGTCAATGAAATTGAGCTTCCAGTCAAGCTCGCCGCCGCCTTGCAAATACTCCGCAAGCGGGTCAATTTTATGCCTCAAAGAGTTTTGCGACGGATGAACAAGAGCACACATAACAAGCCAGTCGGAAATACTGTTTGCAGATGTAACAGAGTACGGCTCAATAAATTTACCGAAAATCAGCTTTGAATAAATATCGGACACATACTTGTCAATATTGCTTTTTGCGGCTATCGCAATCAGCTTTTCTTTTGCTCTTGTAAACGCCACATACAGTACCCTAAGCTCTTCCGCCATTTCATTTTTTGAGTGTTCAATCTCAACCGAGAGCCTTGTTACGGTGGGGTACCTGCACATGCCGTCTTTTTTTCTTATTCCGAGGCCTGCAACGGAATCAATCATAACATCGGATTTATACTCGTTTTTATTAAAGCTATGCGCCGTGTCCGCTAAAAAACAAACGGGAAATTCAAGTCCCTTTGACGAATGTATGCTCATCACACGAACGCTGTTTACAAAATCGGCGTTATCGGAAGCCGCAGGAAGCTGTGAGCCGCTTTCAATCAGCCTGTCGATATATGAAATAAAATCGGAGAGCGATTTGTATCCGTTTGACTGAAAATCACGGGCATACATACGCAGAAACTCAAGATTGCGCCCGGGTGTTTCCCCTTTGCCGACAGCGGACGCTATCGACGAAACCGAGGTTGTTTCATATATAATCTCGAGAAGCTCGTCAACAGAGGTTATATAGGAGTAATTTTTAAGCGTTTCAAGCTCTTTTAAAAAGGCTTTTGTCTTTTCGCTGTTATGAGAATGGATTTTAAGAGCCGAGTACAGACTTGTATATCGGCTGTCAGCTCTGATTTCCGAAAGCTCATCGGGGGTAAATCCGTAAATCGGGCTGCACAAAACGGAAAGCAGTTCAATGTCACGCGATGGGTTATCAATTACCCTCATAAGGTTGAGCACGGTTTTAATCTCTTTTGACTCAAAGGTACTCTCCTTGTTCTCGGAATATGCGGGGATTCCAAAATCATTAAGAGTTTTTACATAGATATTCGCTCTGCCTTTTGTGCTACGCATTATGACGGCAAAATCGCCGTATGTTGCTCTGCGCTCTGTATCCCCGTCCTTTACGGTAAATCCCGAATTCATCATAGAACGGATTTTATCGGCAATATAACGTGCCTCAATTTGGGATTCGTTATCGTTTTCAAAAGCAGATTTTTCTATTAAGGAAATTTCAAAAGCGCATTTATCGGATTCACGATACTGCGCCCCGGCATTGAGCATTTCATCCTCCGTGTAATCCATCCGGGCGGAATGTTCGGTCATAAGACGCGAAAAAACAAAATTTACGGCGTCGCAGACCTCTATTCGGCTTCTGAAATTCTTATCGAGAATTATAGTTGCCGGATATTCAGGGTTGTTCCCGTCATATTTTTTGTACGAGTTTTTTCGGTTGATAAAAATCTGAGGCTTAGCCTGTCTGAAACCGTATATGCTCTGTTTTACATCGCCTACCGCAAAAATGTTGTTTTCATCTCTGCTTACGCATTTAAAAATCAAGTCCTGAACATCGTTTACGTCCTGAAATTCATCAACCATTACGGCGTCGTATCTTTTTGAAATTTCATTTGCGGTATTTGTTCTTATGTAACCGTCTCCGCTCGGAAGAGCAAGCAGCTTTACCGTGAGCAGCTCAACATCGGAAAAAGACATAATATTCTTTTTGCTTTTAAGCAGTCTGAATTCCTCAATATACGCGGTAACAACGCTGAAAAGCGTTGAAGAAAGGGCGTAAATCTCCTTTAATTCAAGGTCAGCGCTTTCTTCGCTTTGAGAAAAAAACGATTTTATCGACTCTATTTCATTTTTTACCGTATTCCTGTTTGACGAAACGGCAAGTTTTATCGGATTGTCCTTTTCGCCTTTCGGCGGGGTAAGCCGTCCGGCGGAAAACGAAAACGCCGTTTTTGAAATTTCATCCCACACGCCGCCGTAAAGCTTTTTTAACAGAGTTTCGAGAAAAACAAGATCCTCATTTATGCGGGGTTGCAGGGAATTTTTGATTTTTTCATCATTCTCAAGCAGTTTTAACGAGCTTTGGGTGAGATTTACCGCATAATGAGCCGATGAAATGCAATGGTCAAGTATGATTTTTCCCCACAGCGATTTTGCAAATGACGCGGCTCTGTAATTATCAAGCATTTTGTCAATCCACTTATCGGGAAACGGCTGCGTTGAGAGAAATTCCGCCGTTTTCAATACAATTTCACGCAGCTTTGTATCGCCGCTTTTGCCTGAAAAAGCGTCTGCAAGAGCAATAAAATCGCTGCTGTCAGAAGCGTAAAACCGATTAAATACATTTTCAAGCGCCTGCGTACTTAAAAGCTCAAGCTCGCTTTTGTCGCCGATCCTGAAATCTCCGGAAATATCAAGCACATGAAAATACTCCCTTACAATATCGGAACAAAAGCTGTCAATTGTGCAAATACTTGCGGAGTAAAGCAGTTGTTTTTGTCTTAAAAGATTTTCGTTGTAGGGGTCGTTTTCCAGTAAGGAGTTCATGGCAAGGGTTATCCTTTGCTTCATCTCAGCCGCTGCGGCTCTCGTGAATGTTACTACGAGCAGGCGATCGACATCAATCGCATTTTCTTCTCTTGTTATAAGGTTTATTACCCTTTCGACAAGCACGGCTGTTTTACCCGATCCTGCCGCCGCCGAAACGAGCACCGAGCCGTCGGTTGCGTAAATGGCGTTTTTTTGCTGGTTTGTCCATTGTCTGCCCATATCAAACCTCTCCTTTCGCAAGTTCTTTTTCGATTTCACTGTAAACCTCATCATTTGAAGCCGAAAAAGCATATACGGGACTGCTCATACGGTACTGACACACGCTGTCATACGGACAGTACTCACATGCGTTTTTGCTTCCGTTTATGAGCGGAGCGGCTTTAATATCGCCCGAATACAGCTTTCTGCCCATTGAGGCAACGGTATATTCAAGCTTTTTAAATATTTTTCCGAACTGCTCAAGGGTAGCGAGGCTGTTTGAGGCTTTGGGTGTGCCGAGGTTGATTTTTACGGGTATATATGTGCCTTTGCCCGACTTCTCCATTCCCGTTATTACCCTTGCGTCGTTGAGGACTAATCCGTTCATTTTGAGGGAATCGTCAATTTTCTCCTTTATTTTTCGGTCGTCAAGGGGCGTTTCAGAGGATATTACGGGGACTGTTGCGGGCATATACAAAATACCTGCCGGTAAAATTTCTCCATATTTTTCCCCGCCGTTTTTAATTATTGAATACAGGTAAAGCAGCATCTGTAAATTGACGCCGTATAAAATGTCGGACAGCTTAAACTTGGTGTTTCCTGTTTTGTAATCGACTACACGCAAAAATTTGTTGCCGTTTATCTCCATTACATCTACCCTGTCCACGCTTCCGTAAAGGGCTATATTATGCCCGTTTGAAAGCTGCACAGTATAGGACGGTATATCGTCTCCGATTTTCAGCTCACAGTCGGCGACGGAAAATTCGCTTTGTGAAAGCTCTTCTGTTATGTGCTTTAAGAGCACAAATACATTATCGGAAATAATTTTGAGCCTGTACAAAAACGCCTTGCTTTGTTTGTCCGCTCCGCCGAAATACATTTCTGTATACTCGTTTACGGCGTTTTTTGTAAACTCCCTTATATCATCGTCGTTAAGGGATATGTAATCCTGCTTTTTATATGCCGTAAAAAATTTCTCAAGCAAAAAATGCACAAGCGTGCCGTATTCAAGCGGATTTATTTCCGCCCTGCGCCTCTCCCTTATATTAAGACCGTAAGTACAAAAATACGCAAACCTGCACCGGCTGAATTTTTGGACCTGAGAAGCGGAGATTTTAAGGTTTTCACCAAACAGCTTTTCGGTATTTTTACGGTCTGTTATTTTAAAGGGAGAGCTGTTTGCCGCTCTAAGCACAGCCTCGGATTTTGCGGAAAAATACGGGTGAGCCGCAAAAAATTCCGAAAGTCCGCCGAGTTCACCGTTTTTGTTTGACAGAGATCGGGCGTACTGCTCAAACGCGGGGCGTATCGCATACATTGCCTCACGCCTTATATCAAAGTCAAGGGAATCGTAAATTTTAATTTCAGGAAATGTCCTTGCGGCCTCGGTAAAAATTACCGACGGAGTGTACGCCGTATCACGCAGATCAAAACGGGGATACGATATGAAAAGTTTTTCACAGGGAGACGTCATACAGCAGTAAGCCATAAAAATTTCGAGGTCGGCAAGGCTTGAAAAATCCTCGCACAGCTTAACATCATTTACTGCAAGCTGCTTTAGCTCAAACGGAGAAAAAACGCCTGAGGTATGCGGTACGGTAGGGAATTCTCCGTCAACACAGCCGATAAGGAAGCTTGCTTTTTGTCTTGAAACCCTGACGCGCTGCGCCGCTGTAACGGTGACGCTGTCAAGGGTCTGAGGAATTTGCATAAGCTTTATCGATGAAATTTGAATTGACAAAAGCTCGTAATAGCGTTTCGGACTTACAAACGTGTCGCCCAAAACGGCGGCGGTTTTATCAAACGCATCCATCAGAAAGTTCCATATTCTTATTTGCTCCGCTCCTGCGCCGCTTTGATAACCGTCCTGAAATGTATCGTACATTTTATTTAGGCTTTCCTGAACCTTAAACTCGCATAAAAGTTCATACAAAAGCCTTGTTATTTCAATTCCGCTTTTGTTTTTAATGCTTTCGGAAAAGCTCAAAAGAGTATTTACAACGATTTTTCTTACACTCTCGGCTTTATCAAGCTCCTTTTTGTCGTAATCCGAAAGTTTTTGGGAAAATCCCCTGGGATTTTGGGTGAATTCTTTTTTATAATCCGTTCCGTTTATGTTCCAAATATATGTATAATTTTCAAAACAGTTTATGTCATCCGGTGATATGGGGGTAAGTCCTGTTTTTAGAAGAGCGATTACATCGTCTCGCTGAAAATTATCAAATATAATTCTGAAAACCGAATTGACAAAGCGAATGACGGGCTTTACCTCAATGTCGCTTTCGGAATCCATAAAATAAGGAATTTCGTACTTTTTGAACACGGTATCAATTATTCCTCGGTACGGCTTTATATCGTGGCATATTACGGTTATATCGCTGTATAAATATCCCTGTTTAATAATGAGGGATTTAATTTTTTGTGCGACAAATCGGCACTCGTCGTATCTGTCGTCCGCGCTGTAAAGCATAATGCTTTCGGGCGAATCTTGGGATTGCAGGTTTTCGTGCCTGAAAACGGAAGATTCAAGAATATTTAATCCGCTGTTTGAAAACTTTTTGTTATCGGTGAGCTTGACGGGAGCTTTAATATCTATGTTCTCTGATTTTGCGATGTTTTTAATCATTTTGTATGTTCTGTGCGATGTGGCAAACGCCTGCTCAAGCCCGTCGCTCTGCGGGTCAAGAGTAAGAGCGATGTACACAGATGCGCACTGACTTAAAAGCGCCTTTAAAACCTTTAGCTGCTGTGCGGAAAATCCGCTGAATGAATCGACAAACAGCGTGCAGCCGTCAAACAATCTGTTTTCGCTCAAAATGTCATAAAGCCTTGTGAGGTCGTCAAGAGGGTCAACATAGCTCTGCGACAAAACAGCGTCGAATGTTTCCAAAACAAGCGCGGTTTCATAAAGCTTGGAAGCGAGGGTTTCGTCCTTGATATTTTCGGAAGCGTTATAGAGAGCAGACGGAGTAATATTGTTCTTTTTGCAGTCTGTAAGAGTTTGAAGCATCAAATCGGCAAGGCTTGCTGTCTTGGTAGTTTTTAAAACTCTCAGCTTTTCCGTAAGCTGTTCAAGCGCAATATTCATAATTACGGCTCTTGTACCGTCGTCTATTACATTTTCGGGCAGATTATGCGTCTGCTCAAAAACATAGCGGCAAAGTCTTGTAAATCCGAAAACCCTGACATTTTTGGCAAGTTTTGCGCCAAGCAGGTTTAAAAGAGCTTTTTCGGTTTCAAAAGTATTCATATCGGGCACAAGCATTATCGGACTTTCATCTGCGTCTTTTACAAGCTCACATATTCTGCCGTAAATATATTGTGTTTTTCCCGTTCCGCTTTTTCCGAATACAAATCGAAGCATACCGCTCACCTCATCAACTGACACAAAGTCGGTCGTCTTTACGCAAAACCGTCTTTGAGTCGGATATTGTGTAATATAAATAATATATCACAAGAGATGAGTCATTTAAAGGACTTAGCTGAAAAATGAACGGATTTTTTCAAAAATTTCTACTATTTTGAATTTGTATTCATATTTCTCGTTTTTTACTATATTGTACTGATTATCGTTTAAAGCCTCCTTTGCCGCCTTGTCCTGATTTTCTTCTGTCGATATACAAACCGACGGATACATAACGCACCACCAGTTTTTGCCCTCTCCGCTTCCTATTGAAATTCTTAAAGCGTCATACATTCCCGACGGAAGCGTGTAGCTGTCATAATATCTTGTTGTAAAATACATATTTGTTATTTCCGCCTTGACGCCGTAATCGTACCCGTTGCGTCTGACCTCTTTAAGCGCCTCATTGCATATATCCTGTAAATTTTCGGACACAACGCTTTCGGCCTCCTGCTTTGAGTGAGCGCTTTTAAACAGTGATTCCGTATAATTTAATACCCTGTCGCGAACTTTCAGCTTTAACTGCTGGTCCTCGTCGGAATCGGAATTTGCAAGAATATGAAGTCTGAAAACCTCGTTTGAAATTTCCTTACACTCCGTTTCAAACGGAAGCATTGAAAATAATACGGTGAGTACAAACGCCGCGCATAACGCCTTGATAAATAATTTCATAAAAATAACCTGTCCTCTCTTTATTTAGAGTATGGACAGGTTTTGTAAAAATATTCCATTTAAAATATTACGGCTGAGCTTCACAGCCTTTTTTTATCGGCTTGCACAAATAAACCTCGCTGTAACGCTCCTTTAGCATATCGTAACACTTTTTTGCTCTGCGTTTTGATGTAAAAATACCGAAAACCGCCGAACCCGAACCGCTCATACCGGTTCCTCTCGCCTTTGACTTTATCATAGCTGACTTTATTTCGTTTACCTCGGGGATAGACAGAGCAAGCTCAAAATCATTAAACAAAGTAGATGAAATCAAAAACATATCCCTGCTGTAAAGCGCCTTTATCATCTCGTCGGTATAGGACGGATGAGGGTTTAGCGCATCGACCTTTGAGTAAGCGTCTGCGGTTGAAACGCTTACGCTGTCGGGCTTGCATATTACAATATCCGAGCAGTTAAACGACGGAAGCTTTTTTAAGTCCGTGCCGATACCCGTCGCAAGCTTTGTGCCGCCCTCAAGGCAGAAAGGAACATCCGCTCCGACCCTTTCGCATATATCGTGCATTTCGTGTGACGAAAGCCTTTTGTCAAACAAAAGATTCAGACCGAGCACAACCGCCGCACCGTCGCTGCTGCCTCCGGCAAGTCCCGCCTGTGTGGGAATATTCTTATCTATGTTAATGTTTACACCGAATCCGCTCATTCGGCAGTAGTCAAAAAATCTGTAAGCCGCTTTTGCGCATATGTTGCTGTCATCGCACGGCACACCGGGGTAATCGCACGAAACCTCAACCTTGTCATCATCTCTTTTTGAAAGTGTAACTGTGTCAAAAAGACTTACCGACTGCATCACGGTAGAAATATTGTGGTATCCGTCGGGTCTTTTGCCCAACACCTCAAGTGTGAGATTAATTTTTGCGGGCGCAAGCACTTTAATTTCCATTATGCAGTTCCTCTAAAAATTCCTTTATGCGCTCAAGCGCGATTTTCAGGTGGTCAAGCGAATAAGAATACGACACTCTTACAAAGCCCTCGCCGCACTCACCGAACGCCGTTCCCGGCACTACGGCAACATGCTTTTTCATAATCAGTCTTGTACAGAATTCCTCGGATGTGAGTCCCGTGCTCTTTATGCACGGAAAAACATAAAACGCACCCAAAGGCTCAAAGCAGGAAAGTCCCATTGCGTTGAAGCCGTCAACCACAAGTCTGCGCCTCATATCGTATTCATCACGCATTCTCTCCACATCGCCGTCGCCGTTTCTGAGCGCTTCCACTGCGGCATACTGAGCCGTTGTGGGAGCGGACATTATTCCGTACTGATGAAGCTTCGTCATCTGACTTATGATGGGAGCAGGTCCGAGAGCATAGCCAAGCCTCCAGCCCGTCATAGCGTAGGATTTTGAAAATCCGTTTATCACTATTGTGCGCTCGTACATATTGTCAAGAGAGGCGATTGAAATATGCGAATTTTTGCCGTATGTAAGCTCCGAATAAATTTCATCGGACAAGACGATCAAATCATTCTTTATTACTACCTGCGCAATTTCCTCAAGGTCCTCTTTTTCCATGATCGCTCCCGTGGGGTTGTTCGGAAACGGAAGCACCAAGAGCTTTGTCTTAGGTGTAACGGCCGCCTCAAGGTCCTTTGCCTTCAGTCTGAAACGGTCCTCGTTTTTTGTGTTTATGATAACGGCAGTTCCGCCCGACATTACCGTAAGCGGCTCGTAGCACACAAACGACGGCTCGGGTATAATAACCTCGTCGCCTTTTTGTACAAGCGCTCTGAACGCAAGGTCGATGGCTTCGCTTCCGCCGACGGTTACAAGCGTCTGCGTTTTTGGGTCATAGGATACGCCGTATCTTCTCGCATAGTATTTTGAGATTTCCTCCCTAAGCTCCATAAATCCTCTGTTGGGAGAATACCACGTTCTGCCCTTTTCAAGAGTCCTTATTCCCTCGTCGCGG
The DNA here is from genome assembly GCA_944415425.1 of uncultured Ruminococcus sp. Classification (GTDB taxonomy): domain Bacteria; phylum Bacillota; class Clostridia; order Oscillospirales; family Acutalibacteraceae; genus Ruminococcoides. The sequence goes on from CALYBP010000003.1 coordinate 74,913, forward strand.
ATATGCCACGGCGTCTGAAAATCCGGCTCGCCTATGCTAAGCGATATTACGTCGTCCATTTCATTTGCTATGTCAAAAAACTTGCGGATTCCGGAAGGCTTTACGGATTTTATTCTGTCGTTTAAATACTTTTCATAGTCGATCACAGGATTAAATTCCTCCCGTCGCTTTTATCATTAAAATTAATAAGGTTCTTTCCCCTGTCCTTATAATGGCGCATGATAAAGTGAGTGCTTGTCGAAAGCACGCCGTCAACGGTTGAAAGCTTTTTGGCTACAAACATGGATATATCCTGCATTGTATCTCCTCTTACGATGAGAGCAAAATCATATGCTCCCGCCATAAGATAAACAGATTCAACCTCGTCAAATTCCATACAGCGCTCTGCCATTTCATCAAAGCCCGTTTCCTTTTTGGGCGTAACCCTAAGCTCAATAAGCGCCTCAACGCCGCCGTTTGAAAGCTCGTCACGGTTTATAAGCGCCTGATAGCCCTTGATTATTCCCTTGCTCTCATATTCCTTTATCTGAGCCTTGATGTAATCCTCGGGTTCGCCGAGCATTATCGCAAGCTGAGCGGTAGTAAATCCCGAATCAGCACTTAAAATACGCAGTAATTTATCCATAATTTACCTCCTGTTGGTTGATTTATTATACAGTCTGAATTACAAGCTTGTCAACGGTATTAATAAGATTTGCACACACCGAAGCCGCTATGCAAAACAGCTCGTTTTTCTCGTCAAAAACATCAAGTTCGCAGTATTCACAATGTTTTACCTGCCTTGAAATCACGGTATTGTCAACATCAATTATACCGAAACAGCCCGACGCAAGGTTCCCCTGTATAAGCCAGTTGTTTCCGTAAAAGCGGCCCGAAATTCCGCTCTGCGAAAAAACGGTAAGCAATGTTATATGCTTCTTCTTCGGAGCCTTAAACACAAATGCGCCGCTTGAAGACAAGGGAATTTTGCGGATTTTCATAACCGCACTTCCCGTTTCGTCAAAAATCAGGATTTTAAATACCGACTTGCCTCCGATAAGGCAGGCGCGGTACTTTTGATTTGAAAGCTCATCAAAGATATAAAAACAAACCTCGCACGGGGAAACGCTTCGTTTTATAAAAAGCTTCATAAAATCACCGATAAAAATATTTTGTTATAAGAATACTAAGCATTTTCCGCCTCATCAAGCCAAAGTCTTGCGTCAGCGTCGCTGGGCATTCTCCAGTCCGAACGCGGAGAAAGCGTGACTGAACCGACCTTTGGACCATCCGGCAGACATGAGCGCTTAAACTGCTGGCTGAAAAAACGCCTTATAAATACGATAAGCCATTTTTTTATTGTACTTTCGCTGTATACGCCGTAAAAAGATTGTTTCGCAATATAATATATTTTACTCGGAGAATATCCGAATCGTACCATATAATACAGAAAATAATCGTGCAGCTCATACGGACCCACAACATCTTCTGTTTTCTGGGCTATGTCACCGTTTTTGTCGGGGGGCAAAAGCTCAGGGCTTACCGGAGTGTCGAGGACATCGAGCAAAACCTCCTTTAGAGGGGAAGCCGATTTCTGCGCTTCGTACGAAGTGAGGTATCTCACAAGCGTTTTCGGAACGGAGGCGTTTACGGCGTACATACTCATATGGTCGCCGTTGTAGGTTGCCCATCCCAAAGCAAGCTCGGAAAGGTCGCCCGTTCCTATTACAAGCGCTCCGTATTTGTTTGACAAATCCATCAAAATTTGAGTGCGTTCCCTTGCCTGTGAATTTTCATATGTCACGTCGGTAACGCTCTCGTCATGCGAAATGTCCGCAAAATGACGGCGCACGGCAAGGGTGATGTCAATCTCCTCAAACGACACGCCGTAAGCCTGAGCAAGCTTCTGAGCGTTTGATTTAGTCCTTTTTGTAGTGCCGAAGCAAGGCATTGTGACGGTATAAATATTTTTCCTGTCAAGCGACAGCATATCAAATGCGTGCACGCAGACAATAAGTGCAAGGGTGCTGTCAAGTCCTCCCGACAAGCCCACAACAACATTTTTTATCCCCGTATGGCAAAGCCTTGTCGCAAGTCCCGTTGCCTGGATAGTTAATATTTCCTCGCACCTTTTTTCAAGGTCGCCCCTGTCATAAGGCACAAACGGAGTGCGGGGAAAGTTACGCTCGAGTTTAAAGTCATCGGGTATTTTTAAGTCAAAATTTATGCTTTCGCAAAGGTCATTGCCGCTTGCGCCGATGTAAGTATTTGTTTTTCTGCGTTCACCCAAAAGCCGCTGCAAGTCAATATCGGCGTAAATAATGCCGTTTGTAAAACGCTCGCTTTCGCTGAGAACGGTCCCGTTTTCCGAAATTATATTATGCGCGGAAAACACCATATCTGTCGTGCTTTCCCCGAAGCCCGAATCGCAGTAGACATAGCCGCAGCAAAGCTTTGCGCTCTGCATTTTAACAAGGTCACGGCGGTACTGCGCCTTCCCTATCAAATCATCGGAAGAAGAAAGGTTCAACATAAGCAATGCGCCGCTCTTTGTAAGGTTAACGGATGGCGAATCTGCCACCCACAAATCCTCGCAGATTTCAACGCCGAATGTAAAATCGCTCATTGATTTACAGCTGAAATACATTTTTGCGCACAGTCTTACATCGTCCTGACCCGCAAAAGATATGACCTCGTCAACATCTTTTCCGCTTGTAAAATGACGGGCTTCGTAAAACTCGCCGTAATTGGGAATATTTATTTTAGGAACAGCCCCGAGTATCCTGCCCTTGCAAATCACAACAGCGCAGTTATACAGCGCCTGTTTCACGGCAATCGGAGCGCCCACGGCAAAAACTATGTTGAGATTTTCGGTTTCCTTTACTATCTTTTCAACAGCTTTTTCCGCTTCCCTGAGCAGAGCGCTCTGCAAAAACAGGTCGGAACAGGTATATCCCGTAACGCAAAGCTCGTGAAACACCGCGACCGACGCACCGTGCTCATACGCTTCTTTAACGGAAGCAATAATGCTGTCTGCATTAAAGCCGCAGTTTGCAACCCGTATCTTCGGCGCAGCGGCTGCTGTTTTTATAAAACCGTAATTCAAAAGTATCATTCCTTAAAAAAATATCCGCAGGCAATTTATACACCTACGGATATTATAACTCATTTCACCGTAATATACAAGAACTAAAGCAGCGTTCTTGTGAGCCGTTTTTTATGAAACAGATACTGCGTTTCAAGCATCGGCTCAAATTTTGCTATATAACAGCTCATATACCCCATCATCAGCCAGAACCACATAACCATAAACGAAATATCGTACAAAAGTGCTTTCTCGAACATCGCATACGCAAGGTATGCAAAGAGAAACGCAAACAGGCAGGGGTAAACATCGTTTCTGAATGTCTTTTTCTGCAAAAACAAATGCTGGGCGGCGTGCTTTGCGAATCTGAAACCGAAAATGCCGAAAATCACAAACCCGATAACTCCCGTAGATACGAGTATCGTCAGGAAACCGTTGTGCAGGTCGCTTTTATGATAGGAATACCCGAGGACGCCGTCGGAGTACTGCTCGCTGAACAAAACAATGTTTCCGTTTGAAATTCCGATTATGGGCGAAATTTTGAAAAGATTTATTGATTCTTTCCACAATTTAAAACGTCCGCTGTCAATGTTTTGATTTTCGTGCTCAAAGGTAATCTCGCTTTTTTTATTTTCCGAGCCGTTATTTTCGATTTTCTCGGTGAGTTCTTCTCCGCCCGTTATCAGGCTCATAGCAGAATTTGTCTTTGAAACAACAACGGAAAAGCCCGTCTGACAGATAGTTCTGAACATAAGCGCGGAACATATCAAAAAAGAACCCACAACCGCAAGCGCGACGATTTTAAGAATAATTTTCTTTGGAGAAAGTCCCGTTTTATCCGCAAAAAATATGTAGACAACATACACAATGGCGTATCCGAGCGCAAGCACAAGGGAAGCGTTTGAATCGCACAGTATCAAAGAAAAAAGGTTTGTCGCGACACAGGAAAAAATCCATATTTTGCTTACTCTCGGCTGATTTACAGAATTCATAAGCTTTTCTTTATAAAGCATATGACAGCACACGACGGATACTACGGAGGAAAATCCGAGTAAATTAGGATTTACATATATGCCCGTAAATCTGTTTTCATATATAGTGAATTTTATCCAGTACCATTCAAAGGTTATGTTGAACATAAGGCAGAATATTCCGATTATGTTCGCCGCGGTAGTTATATAAACAATAAATCTCGCAACCGAGTAAAGCTCTGTTCGAAAATCAAAATCCGGCTCGGTATGCATACCGTAAAACACGAAAAAGCAAATGACAACATGGACAAACATAACAAGGCTGTAAAAAACAGTTATCGAAAAGTTTATAAGCACCGACAAAAACGACACAGCCAAAAAAGCTCCCGCCCATAGTCCGAAACGAAGTTTAAAAAAGGTTTTGTACCTTCTTTGGTTGTATATGGCAAGCCCTGCTCCCCATATGAATAAAAACACCAAAAGAACATAGGCGGGTATTTGAAGAAATGCTATATTGCAGAAAAACAAATCGGCAATATACACTTTTCTGAAAAGAGAAGAGTCCTTTAACTTTTCTTTTAAAGCAATCATGATTCTACCTCATTTATCAGCAAAAAACCTCTTTTACGGTTTTAAGCATAAGCTTCAGATCCGACCTGAAACCGAAATTCTCCGTGTATTGCAAATTATACTTCATCTTTTCGGGAAGTATCTTGTTTATATAAACCTCATCGGCATCTTCCTGGGAACTTAACAGCTTTTCCTCGTCCTTATACATTATGGAAGCGAGAGAGGTTATTCCGGCGGGGATAAGAAGCGTTGCGTAATATTCAGCCCGATACCTTTCAACATATTTCGGCACCTCGGGTCTTGTCCCCACAAAAGACATACTTCCCGACAAAACATTGAAAATCTGAGGAAGCTCATCGAGCCGGTATTTTCTCAAAAATCTTCCGATTTTCGTTATTCTTGCGTCGCCTTGGGTTGTTACAAGCGAACCGATTTGATCCGCATTTTCAACCATAGTGCGAAATTTAAGTATTTTAAAGCGCTTTCCGTATGTCGTAACACGAACCTGCTTGTAAAACACGGGTCCGTTTGAGGTAAGTTTTACCGCCGCCGCAATAAAAGCAATCGGAATAATAAGAATAACGAGCATTATGACCGAAAGTATAATATCGGATAACCTTTTAAGAAAAAGGCTTTTTGACTTTTTGCACAATATATCGTAATACGGCTTTACCTGTTCTGTTTTGAAAACATCAGGCAGCTTATGAAAAGGCTTCATACCGAATCTCCTTGCGTGTGATTACATAACGCAGATATAAAAAACCGCAAATACTGCGTTACATTACGGTATTATATAACTTTTTGCGGATTTTTTCAATATTATTTGAAAATATTAAGAATTTGCTTTACAACGTAAAAACCGACGGTATGCAGCCGTCGGTTTTTAGGTAATTTTATGGAGTAATCAAGCACATAGAAAGGAAGTT